>JAAXXD010000022.1 GCA_013334655.1 Chlorobaculum sp.
AGAGATTGATTAGGTCTCAGTTATATAGGCTATCAAAAGGTCTGCTTGTGGATGAAGAAATTGACCGTTTGCAGGGGATGATAGCTTACGTTAATAGCGTTGAGCCGGAATTTATAAAAAGAATGAGCGCGCGGTATGGTAATATATTTTAATCTGTGAAGTTGTTGAGCATTCAAATACACATCTTGTTTTTATTGTGCTTTATTGTGCGCCTCAAGGATGAAATATTCATTCTTCTGATTTTTTTATATGAAATCGTTTCCCTTGCCGGTCAGCTTGGCCTACCGGGTGGCCTCGATGGATGGGAGCAGTTGTCGCGGCAGATGGGTGAAAACGAGGGAGGAGAGGAATCATGAGCGAAGAACCGGAGGAGATTCTCGGCTCCTGTTCGCCGTCGAAGGGGGATGAGGAGCTTGAGAAGGGGCTGGCGACGGCGGTGGTCGAGCAGCCGAAGTTGCTCGATGAGCTGGGAAAGCAGATGGTGACGCTCTGCCTCGCGATTCCGGGCCTCTTCGCCACCGTGCTGAAACTCACCGGCGGTGACGATGCGGTATTGCCCGCCAACAACTGCTTCGTCTTCTGGGCGTTTGGCTGCTGGCTCGTGGCGCTCCTCCTCAGCCTCGCGAGCCTCGTGCCGGTCACGCGCAAAGTTGACCGCCAAGTGCCGCGCCGCGCCCAACCCGCCGCCAAAGGGCAAGCGCTGAGCATCGAGGAGTTCTTCACGAAAAGCGCCAGATACAAACGCCGCCTCCTCGTCGCCGCTGTGCTCTTCAGCTTCGCCGGAATCGCGTTAGCGGCGATGAGCGTGTTTTAAGCCCTGGGAACGCCAAGCTCCAGCTTGGCTATGAAGCCGAAGGCTTCACATCTTGAATCTTGCAGGTTTCTGAAACAATGTGGTAAGGTGTAGATAAACCGAATTTTAAAAAAGATGCCGAGCTGGAGCTCGGCGTTCCCGGGTAAAGACAAATGGCTATGAACTCACGTTCGCATGAAGCATTCGCCGGGTGGTATTCACGCGGGTATCTGCCGCATTTCGACTCAGGCAAGGTTGTCCAGTCCGTGACGTTCCGTCTTGCGGATTCCCTTCCGCAGGATAAACTGAGGTATCTTGAAGAAGAGTTGAAAGGGTTGCCGACAATTCGTGCTGAGCGTGAGCGCAGAGTATCCATTGAGCAATGGCTGGATGCCGGAATGGGGTGTTGCGTGTTGCAGTATCCAGAGATTGCGGTTCTTGTGCAGGAGGATATGCTTCGATTTGATGGTGAACGTTATCATATGCTTGCATGGTGCATCATGCCGAACCATGTTCATGTTCTTTTGGAGCCGATGATTTCTCTTCCTTCCATCTTGCAATCATGGAAATCGTGGACTGGAAAGAATGCGCGTATCAAAGCGCATGAGCTTGGGCTTGTCGTGCCCGAGCATGGATTCTGGATGCGGGAATACTGGGATCGGTTCATTCGTCATGAGGAGCATTTTCAGCAAGCGATTTGGTATATCCACGAAAATCCGGTGAAAGCAGGGCTGTGCAGTGCTCCCGAGGAGTGGCGTTGGTCGAGCTCGTGGGAACGTTAGCCATGTGAGCGTTAAACCCTGGGAGCGCCGAGCGCCTGCTCGGCATTCTTAAAGAGCCGAGCAGGCGCTCGGCGCTCCCGGCGAAGATGATGCTACGGCGAAGAAATACTAAATTTTTATTCATATGGCAACCGAAACCCAGGTACGAAAGAAAATCCGCTGCTGCAAATGCCAGCGAATCTTTACGCTGCTCATCGACACGGCGGGCGAGCCGGTGATTTCGGTGCGATGCCTCTACTGCGACGCATCGCTCGTCATCGATCTCCGAAAATACCCCACAACCGAAACCGAAATTATGCGCGCAACCGGAAACGAAAGCTCGAAGACTGTGACCGTTTACGTATTGCCGGACATCCTCGAAACGGAGGGGAGTGAGGGTTGAGCAGTGCGCGGAACAGCTATACGGTTGTTGTTGTTGGCGGCGGCCCGGCTGGTTCGGCGGCGGCCTTTACTCTTGCGAAATACGGCATCGATGTGTGCGTGGTTGACCGGTCGAGCTTTCCGAGACCTAAATTATGCGGGGGGTTGCTGACGAAACGCGCGAGGAACGCTTTCGAAACGGTGTTCGGTTCGGCATGGGAACCGATGTACGAGTATCGGTGCCAGGGCGCGAAGTTCTATGACCGTGAAAAGCTGATCAACGGCATCACGCACTATGGCGAGCTTTATTTCTGCGACCGCGCATCATTCGATGCGAAGCTGCTCGACATGGCTATCAGTCAGGGGGCCGATGTCGTGCTCGGCGATGGGGTCAAGTCGGTCGATGCCGGGAAAAAGCGATGCAGGCTCGCTTCCGGCAAAGAGCTTGAGTATCGTTACCTGATCGGCGCTGACGGAGTGAACAGCGTTGTGGGCAGGGAGGTGCTGCAAAGAACGTTCGACAGGCGGCGGTATTCATTCGCCATTGAGACCTCGGTGAGGCGAACGGAGCCTGTTTCGGAGGAGATCATCGAGCCGGAGATCTATTTCAATGTGATCGATTGGGGATACGGCTGGGTATTTCCCCGGAAAAACAGCGTTTCGATAGGCATTGGAGGGGTGGCGTCCAAAACTCATGATTTCAAAAAGGTTTTCGGCAGCTTTTATCAGGAGCGCTTCAAACGGGTATATTCTGGAGAGATGAAGGGCCATCACATCCCATTCGGCAACTACGTCAAGAGCGGAGGGAGTGAGGATGTACTTTTGACCGGTGATGCCGCCGGACTTGTGGACCCGGTGACGGGAGAGGGAATCGCCTATGCCGTGCAAAGCGGCTCTTTCGCGGCGCAGGCGATTATCGCAGGTTTGTCCGGCAGGAGCCTGAGCGTGTTGCAGGAGTACAACGCGAAGATAGCTTCGATAACAACGGAGCTATCCTACGCCACAAGTCTCAGCTTCTGGCTCTTCTCGAAATACACGAAAGGCATCATCGTCAACGAACTCGCTCATTCGTCAACCATGCCGCACATCTACATGGATTTGTTGTCCGGCGATCTTTCGTACAAAGAGTTCAACGGCATCGTTCAACAGAAGATATTCAGGAAACTACTTCGCGGATGGCGTTGAAAAAGAGCGAAACCGGTGTTTGATGAAGTATTTTTCGACATTTTACAGGTATGGTATCGTAACTGAATGAACCAATCATGAGCACCGACATTCTCTCCCTTGAGCCAAAAGCACTCTGGAACCACTTTTACCACCTGACGCAGATTCCCCGGCCTTCGGGCCGTGAGGAGGCGGTTCGGACCTATATCGTCTGTTTTGCAAAGAGTCTCGGGCTGGAGTGGCTGGTCGATGAGGCGGGCAACGTCATCATTCGCAAACCGGCGACGGAGGGGATGGAGAAGCGGCGGGGCGTCATCCTTCAGGCGCATCTCGACATGGTGCCGCAGAAGAACGCCGGAACGGAGCACGATTTCGCGACGGACGCGATCGACGCCCTGATCGATGGCGAGTGGGTGCGTGCGCGCGGGACGACACTTGGGGCGGATAACGGCATCGGCGTGGCGGCGGCGCTGGCGGTGCTCGAATCCCGCGAAATGCGCCACGGGCCACTCGAAGCGCTTTTTACGGCCAACGAGGAGGCGGGCATGACCGGGGCGCTCGGCCTGAAGCCGGGCGTGCTCACTGGCGACATCCTGCTCAATCTCGATTCCGAGGACGAGGGCGAGCTGTTTATCGGTTGCGCGGGCGGACTCGACGGTACCGTGCGCCTCGACTATTCCGACGAGCCGACGCCCTCCGGTCATGTCGCCATTGAAATCCGGGTCTCCGGCTTGCGCGGCGGGCACAGCGGCATGGACATCGATCTTGGCCGGGGCAACGCCAACAAGATCATGAACCGGCTCTTGCAAATGGGCCGCGAGCGCCACGGGCTGCTTCTTGCATCGCTCGACGGCGGGAGCCTGCGCAATGCCATTCCGCGAGAATCGACGGCGCTTATCGCCATACCGTCCGCCAACAAAGCGGCGTTTCTCGACGAGTTTCAGGCGCTTGTCGCTACCATCGCCGACGAACTGGCTGGAGCCGATCCGGGGCTTCGCGTCGAAACTGTGGCGGCTGCTCTGCCGGAGTCGGTGATCGACGATGCGATGGCGCAACGGCTGTTCGACGCGGTGGCGGCCTGCCCCAACGGCGTGCATCGCATGAGCGTTGCAATGGAGGGGCTGGTCGAGACCTCCAACAATCTGGCGCGAGTGCATTCAGATGGCCGCGCCGTGAGTGTCGAATGCCTGCTGCGGAGCGCGTCGGAAGAGGGGATGCGCGAGCTTGCCGGAATCATCGGGCACGTCGCCGAGCAAGCAGGGACGGAAGCGGTTTTCGCGCATGGCTATCCCGGCTGGAAGCCGAATCCCGAATCGCCCATTCTCAAATGCATGAGTGACATCTATCGCGCCCGCTTTGGCAAAACGCCTGAGATTCGTGCGGTTCATGCCGGGCTGGAGTGCGGCATTATCGGCGCGGCATATCCGCAGCTCGACATGATTTCGTTCGGCCCGACCATTCGCCACCCGCACTCGCCGGACGAAAAGGTCGAGTGGGCATCCGTCCAAAATTTCTGGGAGTTTCTCGTGGCGACGCTGGAGGGCATTCCGAAGCCATGAAGACACCGTACAGCTACAATACCATCGCCGATTTTCTCTTGTCGCAACCGCTGACGGTCGATGTCGAGGTTGACGATGAGGCCGCCGGGTGTTTTCCGCTCAAGTGCATCGAGTTCGATGCGACGGTGCTCTACGTCGGAATCCACGACTTTGCGCGGCTCACGCTCGACCTGTCGCCAACCGAGATTCTGATCTACCTCAACATGTTCCTCGTCTGGATGCGCGATTCGCTCGCGGTGGAGCGCTTTTGCGTGGTCGAACGGTTCCTCGACAGCGCCATTGTGCTGCTCTTCTCGAAGAAGTTCGGTTCGGAGGAGCCGTTCTTCGACGCGCTTCGCGCTGCTCGCTGGATGGGGGAGCACGACGAGTTGCGCTTCCTCCCGGAGATGGGCATCGCCAGCGGGCGGGTCGCCGCCGGATTTGCCGGTACGCCGAAGGAGTTCACCGGCTCGGTCTTCGGGCGTCCGGTGCTGCTTGCCGCTGCCTGTGCGAAGATGCGTCCGCAGGATGAGGCGATGGCGTCGTGCATCACTTTTCCCGAGGTGGAGTGGCGTGGGCATTCTTTCGATGAACTGTTTCCGCCGCTTGAGTTCGATCATCCTGAGCATGGCCGCGTGCGCCAGCCCACCACCTGGAAAATCGGCGAGGCGCGAAGCGTCGATTTTCCGTCGCTTGGCCGTATCGAATTGCGGGACGTCGGCAACTTCGTGCACTGGCCGCCGAAGATCACGGCAAAGGAGAAGGCTCGTGAGTGGTTCGCCATGATCAAGGCGAAAGGTTATTACAAAAACATCAGTTAGAAGTACAATTATGCCGAAAACAATCATGCTGCTGGGCAGCGGGGAGCTGGGAAAAGAGTTCGTGATTGCCGTCAAACGGCTCGGTCAACGGGTTGTCGCCGTGGACAGCTATGATGACGCTCCTGCGCAGCAGGTGGCCGACGGGCGAGAGGTGATCGACATGCTCGATGGCAAGGCGCTCGACGCCATCGTCGCCAAACACAGGCCCGACATCATCGTGCCGGAGATAGAGGCGATCCGCACCGAGCGTTTTTACGACTACGAAGAGCAGGGGATTCAGGTCGTGCCCTCTGCGCGAGCGGCTAACTTCACGATGAACCGCAAGGCGATCCGCGATCTCGCGGCCCGCGAGCTTGGCCTGCGCACGGCGAATTACCGCTATGCCTCATCGCTCGACGAGCTTCAAGCGGCGGTTGCCAAGGTCGGTCTGCCTTGCGTCGTCAAGCCGTTGATGAGTTCATCGGGCAAGGGGCAATCAACCGTGCGGAGCGAGGCGGATGTCGAAAAGGCGTGGAACTACTCGCAGAGCGGCAAGCGGGGGGACATCGCTGAAGTAATTGTCGAGGCGTTCGTGGCGTTCCATACCGAAATTACGCTGCTCACCGTGACGCAAAAAAACGGCCCGACGCTTTTCTGCCCGCCCATCGGCCACCGGCAGGCGCGCGGCGATTATCAGGAGAGCTGGCAGCCATGCCTCATCAGCGCGGAGCATCTGGCGGAAGCGCAACAGATTGCAGGCAAGGTCACGGCGGCCCTGACCGGCGCGGGAATCTGGGGCGTGGAGTTTTTCCTTGCCGACGACGGCCTCTACTTCTCGGAACTCTCGCCACGTCCGCACGATACCGGCATGGTGACGCTCGCCGGAACGCAGAACCTCTCCGAGTTCGAGCTGCACGCCCGCGCGGTGCTCGGTCTGCCGATTCCCGGCATCGAGCTGCAACGCGCCGGAGCGAGCGCGGTGATTCTGGCTGGAAATGCTGGCGTCAATCCGCAGTATGTTGGTCTGGAAGAGGCGCTTGCCGAACAGGGCAGCGACATCAGAATATTCGGCAAGCCGGTTACCCGCCAGTACCGCCGCATGGGCGTGGCGCTCGTGTCCGGTGAAAAGGGGAGCGATGTCGAATCGCTCAAGCAGCAGGCCATCGCAAACGCCGCCAAAGTGACGGTAGAGTGTGAGGATACGGACTGAGAGCTCGCCGGAAGAATGCCCTATTACGGATTTAGTTCAATCCGCGACAGGGCAGATATCCGAAGAGTTCGTGGCTTGCTTTGTGTTGGACGCGCGAGCCAGGCGCAACGTCATCTCAGCCGACTCGGCGCGTTTTTTCATGGCGTCGAGCACCATCGGCAGATCGCTCTCCTGCACTTTGCGCACGAACATCGCCGGGGCGAAGAAGTCCGGCTTGATTTTCGCCTTGAAGGTGAGCAGAGTGCCCTTGCCGTCAACGGCTCGTTCGAGGAGCCAGTCCCCTTCGTACACCTTGAAATCTCCTTCAACCTGGCGGAAAGAAAGGTGTTGCAGGTAGTCGCCGCGGAGGCTCAGTTTGATGAAGACTGTTTTTTTAAAGAACATGACGCCGGTTCTGCCTTTTTCAAACATCACCTGCTCGGAACCGTTGTCTGAAATCAGACCGCTGTCGATGAGCTTCGGGACAAAGTTTTTCTGGTTGTTGTAGTCCGTGATGGCTGCCCAGACATTCCGGGGAGAGGCGTTGATATAGACCTTGCCAACAACGCCGGTCACGCCGTCATCGAGATCGGAAGTCTGTACCGAAATCCCCTGATAATTCTTCTCTACAGGTTGCGACAGTGGTGGAACTCCACTGTTTTCCAGAGGCAGGCATGATGCTTTAGCCGGAAGGAGGAAAAATGAACCGTACATGGCGGTGATGGCCATGAAAAAACAACGCAGTTTTATCATCCTGTGGCGCATGGTTTATCCGTTTATGGTGAAGCGATGTCGATGGATTGGTAATAGCTGAAAATTAATAATTGTTAACATATTTCCAATACACCTATATGCAGTAATGCGAAAAAGTGAATTATCCCAGCTCAAATGTGGTGACTCCAAAAATACGCTCTACGGGAAGTTGTGGCGCAGCCCCTTTGTACATGCGGGCGGTTTCGAAAACCACGCTCATCTCGTGACGCTGAACCAGTTCGAGCGCCGCTGGATTGACCTCCGGTATGTCGAGGAAGATAGGAGAAGCTTCCGGCACTGAGCTTTCGAGCGTACTGAACAACGTTTCGGCCAGTTCGGGCCGGTCGGCGAAGAGCGGGCCGATCTTGTAGCCGGTGCGGCAGGGACGGATGAGGCCGTAACCCGAGAGAGTGCCGTTCTGGCGTATGCCGAAAGCGCGGCTGCCTTCGCGGCTGATCCAGCAATGGAGAAAAGCTCGACGGTCATCCGGAAAGAAAGCCTGATCAAAGGCGGCCACCTCTTCAAATGGAATAGAGGAGAGTGGAACGGCTTCGTGAATATTGTCGCGGCTGCTGCAGGAAACGCCCATATACCGGATGTTCCTGTAGGCGAGGGCGAAGCCCGATTTCCGGTAATTATCCTGTTGCGCCACCACGCCGTCGAGTCCCACAACGCGGCCATCAAGCCGTTGCAATCCCGCTTTCCAGAGTTCAAGCCCCAGCCCCCGTCCCCGGTATTTCGGCTTCACGATATAAAAGCCGAGAAAGCCAAATGAGCCTCCGTAGCGGACAACCGAAATGCAGGCGACCGGCTCGCCGTCCTTCAACCCGACAAGAAACCCTTCCGGGTCAGCGCGATAGAAGCATTCAGCATCTTCGAGGCCGGGATTCCACCCCTCGGCCGCAGCCCATTCAATGGCGAGGCCGATCTCATTGCGGCTCATATTTCTGATGGAGTATCCCGGTATTATTGACATCGCGAGTTTCAATTGTGGTTATAGGCATTCATCTTAAAAGTTACTCTCGCCGATTGAACAAATGCAACGCTTGCCGATCTTTTAATGGTGATTACAGAGTTCTTTAAAATTCAAATAGACGGCAGATTATCAAAATGGTTTAGCAGAAAGCGAACTGTTCCGCATGAGTTTCAAAATCATGATTTTAGGCTTATACTCGTTCTGAACAACGACTCATGGCTTCAGCTTTAATTCACTGATTTCTGACTATGGCATCTTCGACTTCACCGGCTGAAACCCTTTCCGGCATCCAGAAAAAGCGCGTGTTCGTGGTCGGCGCGACCGGATATATCGGCAAGTTCGTTACCCGTGAACTGGTTTCGAGAGGCTATGATGTGGTCAGTTTCGCTCGCCGTCGTTCCGGGGTGAACGCCTCGACGAGCGAGGAGGAGACCCGTCGGCAGCTCAAGGGATCGGAAGTACGCTTTGGTGACGTATCCGACATGGCATCCCTTTTGCGGGATGGCATCAGAGGCGAGCACTTCGATGTTGTGGTTTCGTGCCTGACGTCGCGCAACGGCGGCATCAGGGATTCGTGGAACATCGATTACCAGGCGACCCGCAATTCGCTCGACGCCGGCATCTCCGCCGGTATCAGCCAGTTCGTGCTGCTCTCGGCTATCTGCGTCCAGAAACCGATGCTTGAGTTCCAGCGAGCCAAGCTCAAGTTCGAGAAGGAGTTGCGGGAGTCCGGCGTGACCTGGTCGATTGTGCGTCCGACCGCTTTTTTCAAGTCGATTGCGGGGCAGATCGAGAAGGTCAAAAACGGCAAGCCCTACGTCATGTTCGGCGACGGCAAACTGACGGCCTGCAAGCCGATCAGCGAAGCCGATCTCGCCCGCTTCATCGCCGACTGTCTCGAATATCCGGAGAAGCAGAACAAAATCCTGCCCATCGGCGGGCCGGGCAAGGCCGTCACGAACCTCGACCAGGCGCTCATGCTCTTCGAACTGCTTGGCCGCGAGCCGAAGCTCAAGAAGATGCCGATCCAGATGTTCGACGTTATTATCCCTGTACTGACGCTGCTGTCGAAAATACTTCCGTCATTTGCCGAAAAAGCGGAGTTCGCGCGCATCGGCAAGTACTACTGCTCGGAGTCCATGCTGGTCTGGGATCCGGTAAAAAAGCGTTACGACGCCGACGCTACCCCCTCCTACGGCACCGAAACCCTGCGCGACTTTTACAAGCAGGCACTTGAAAAGGGGCTTGCCGGACAGGAACTCGGCGCGCACTCAATGTTCTGAATGGGAGTTCACATGCCGGTATTTATAGTCTATGCCACTGCGGTGATTCTGTTGATCGGTCTCTTTCCGGTTCCGGAAAGCTACAGGGAAATCCTGAATGTGGTTGCATTCGGAACCTTTGGTTGGGGAGCCTTTCGCAACTTCGAACCCATCGGCCCAATGACCGCCCTTGCTGTCGTTTACGCTATTATTGCAATACTGTTCAATCCCATTTCTCCGGTAATTCTGCTGGAGCTTCCTGCCAGAATACTTCATATCGGCGGCGCAATTTTGCTTGTCGCCACGGCACGACGGTTTACCCGTTAAGCTGCGGATTTTGTTGGACTCTCTGTAATCATTTATCAACACCTCATGGAGACCTACGGGATGATTACCAAAAACACCCTCGACTTCCTCGCGGCGCTCAAGGCAAACAACAACCGGGAGTGGTTTCTTGCCAATAAAAACAGCTATGAGGCTGCAATTGGCGACTTCTTCGGCACCGTTGCCACGCTCTTGCAGTCGATTGCCCGGTTCGACCCGGCCATCGCCGAGTTGCGGCCCGATCCGAAATCGTGCATCATGCGCATCTACCGTGATGTGCGTTTCTCGAAGGACAAGACTCCCTACAAAACCGGATTTTTCGCCTATGTGAGCGAGGGCGGGCGGAAGGGGCCTCTTGCGGGCTATTACCTGCATCTGGAGCCGGGCGCTTCGTTTGTTGGCGGCGGCCTCTACATGCCCGAAGCGCCGGTGCTCGCCAAAACCCGCCTGGCCATCGACACCCGCTTTGACGAGTGGAGCGCCGTCGTGACCGATCCCGACCTGCTCGCCACTTTCCCCGGAGGCGTGGTGCCGTCGGGCGAGACCAAACGTCCACCGAAAGGGTACGACGACTCAAATCCCGCGATTCATTTCCTCAAGTTCAAAGGCTACTACACCCAGCGCTTTTTCAGCGACGCGGAGGTGCTTGCCCGCGACTTCACGGATCGGCTCGCGGAGTGCTGCCGCGCGGTCATGCCGATGGTTGCGTTTCTGAACGACGCCATCGAGTCTTAATGCTGAAGCTTCATGCCACTGGGAGCGTCCTGCCGATGGTCAGCGGATCGAAATTGACCACGAACGGGGGTTCGAAATTTCCGAACCGGTCGCGCCCATCGGGCATCATGTGCGTGCCTTTCGGAAATTCTCCATTTACCACCAGATAATCGAGCAGCCAGTTGGTCAGGCGGAAGTAACCGCTTGGTTTGTTGGAAGTTGCGGCAGGCGAGGGATTTGGGGGCTTGCCGATGGCCCAGCGCTCGATAAGTGCTTCAACGGTTGGCCGATAGCGAGCTTCGAGACGGTTCCGTTCATCGGTATTCATACAAAATATGGATTGCGGTTGCGAAGATATTTTATTCAATCTGAATTTTTGTGCGCAGGAATCTGTTCATAACTGTCGTCAGAACAAACAGAAGCTGGTAGTTCTGATGAGGCCCTGGCCGGCAACGGTTTCATCATTACAGCCTTTAGCTTGTCAGGAAAGTAATGAACTAAAAGGAGATAACGATGAAACGCAAAATCTTGATGCTGGCCGGTGTTGCCGGTATGCTGATGTCAAGTCCAGCGGTCGATGCGCTGGCTGAAGTGAATGTGAATGTTGGCGTCGGTCCGAGAAGGGCTTTCGTCATCGACAGGCCCCCTTCATTCATCCAGCTCGCGACGCCAGGATTTTCGGTCTCATACGGCGCGCCCTACGATATTGTTCTGTATGGCAATGACTATTATCTGTACGATAATGGAGGCTGGTATCGTTCAGCACGTTACGATGGTCCCTGGCGCACGGTGCGTTACCGTGAGCTGCCTCCGAGACTTCGCCATTACCGGATCGAACAGATTCGCCGCTTCCGGGATGACGAGTATCGCAGACATCGCGACCGTTACGACCGCGACTGGCGCCGTGACGGAAGAGGTGACTGGCGGGATGATCGCCGTGACAACCGCTGGGATGACCGCAGGCCGGATCGCTGGGATGGCCCCGGACGTCACGATGATGGAAGGCCGATGCCGCCGAGGTAAACCGTGCATAAATGAAAAAAGCCGGGCTTAAAAGTCCGGCTTTTTTTGTAAACGCGGCGGTAAAATCATGCTTTACCTATAGGACTTATAAGTCCTGTAAAAGAAAAGCTATAGCGTAATTTTACCCTTATTCTCCCTCTTCCGCGGCCTGTTGCTGCCAGAAAGCGTAGATGCCGATGATCGACTCGTCGAGCATGTCAACCATCTGATCCTTCTCCTCCTGGGACATGGT
Organism: Chlorobaculum sp.; assembly: GCA_013334655.1. GTDB lineage: Bacteria > Bacteroidota > Chlorobiia > Chlorobiales > Chlorobiaceae > Chlorobaculum. Next base: position 11,911 of record JAAXXD010000022.1, read on the forward strand.
TTCGTAATCTTCCGTAACCTTGCCAAGCACGAAAAGCGGCCCGGCGAGCATGGCCGTTGATTCATCGGAGAACAGAGGCTGCCAGGCTTCGTGGCTCAGCTCCATGCCGAGAATAAAGCCAAGCGCCCACTCCTCGATGGCGATCTGGCGCTCCTCCTCTTCGGAGTAGCTGAACATTTCATAGATCGGCAGGAACGCATCGGGATCGTTCTCGAACTGGGCGTCGATGGCCAGAACGTGCCTGTTGAGCAGATCGGTGATCGAGGCCTCGTCTTCCGGTGAATTGAACAGCGTTTCACGCAGGTTTTCGGGATCGAGCATGTACCTGATCCACCGGTGTTCGGGGACAACCTCCGGCCCGATGACAATGGCTGTCAGGTAGCCATCGATCATTTCGAGAGAGTTCATGCACTCCTCGGGAGAGTCCGCAGAGGTGAGGAACGCTTCGAGCATGTTCAGCTCCTCTTCGGAGAGCGGTTGATGGGCTCGTTCTGATTGCAGCATAGTGGTTTGTAGATGGTTGTGAATGTATCCCCGAGAAATTTTTTGCAGGAATCCGGTCTCCGCGTTACGCTTTTGGCACCCAATAGCAGCGTTTCGGCGAGACGATCAGCTCCTCATCCTTGAGGCTCTTCATCGCTTTGTCCACCTCTTTGCGCTCAAGCCCGCTCTTTTCGGCGATCTGGCCCGCGCTCATCGGTTCGCCCTCTTTTTTCAGCACTTCAAGGATGGTGGTTTTCGCGTCCATTGTGGTAAGATCGTAAAAGATTGGTTGAAAAGGTGCCCATATTCTCTGGAAATGTAACGAATTCAAACAATTGAAAATGAAAAATTCGTTTGACCTTATTCCGCAGAATCTTTGTCCACGCCGTCCACTGTTGATAATACAACGGTTATTCTTTACATATAACAGTGCACCTCAAAACCGTAACCGTATGAAGCTTCTAACCTGTACTCCCGGAGTACTCCGCCATGCTTGAGATGTACACGGGCAACCGGCTGGAGGAGCTGGTTTCGGCGTTTGGCCAGACGGTATATTCCGTGCCGCTCGCTTCTCCCTTCGCGATGGAGTGGATCGTGGTGCAGAGCCGCGGTATGCAGCGCTGGCTGTCGATGCGGCTCGCGGCGCAGTTTGGCGTCTGGGCAGGGGCGGAGTATCCCTTTCCGAATGCGCTGCTTCAAAAGCTTTTCGAGTGGCTGAAGCTGTCCGGCAAAGCGGATGGCGAGAGCTTTTCAAAGGAGACGATGAGCTGGAACCTCATGCGCCTCTTGCCGGAGATGCTCGACCGTGCATCGTATGCCCCGTTGCGCTCCTATCTCGATGGCGACCGCGACGGTTTGAAGCTTTTCCAGCTTTGCGACAGGATCGCCGACACCTTCGATCAGTACACGCTGTTTCGCTCTGACCTGCTCGCCGCGTGGGAAGCGGGTCGGGATGATGGCGCTCGCGACTGGCAGCCGGAGCTGTGGCGGGCGCTCGTCGCCGAAAGCGCGGGCAAACATCGAGGTCAGCTCAGGGCGGAGTTCATCAAAAAGATAAAAAAGGCCGAGCTGCCGCCGGATTTCCCGTCACGCATTTCGCTTTTTGGCGTCTCCTACATGCCGCCGTATCACGTCGAGATGCTTCAGGAGCTGGCCGCGCGGATTCCGGTTAACCTTTTTCTGCTGAGTCCGACGCAGGAGTACTGGACGGACATCGTCTCCCGGCGGCGGCTTTTCCGCATGAGCGAGAGTGAGCGGGTGCTGAGCACTGAGGGCAATCCGCTGCTCGCCTCGCTTGGCAGGAGCGGGCGGGAGTTCGCGGAGCTGCTGCTCGAAGTAGGCGAGGTCGAAGATGAATACGAGCTGTATGCTGATCCCGGCATCGATACGATGCTTCGTGCCTTGCAGTCTGACATGCTCCATCTCCGGGGTGACGGAGCGGAGGGGAGACATCCGGTTCCCCACGCAAGCGACCGCTCGGTGCAGGTGCATTCGTGCCACAATCCGTTGCGCGAGGTCGAGGTGCTGCGCGACAATCTGCTCGATCTGCTGGAACGGCTGCCCGGCCTCGACCCGCGCGACATCGTGGTGATGACGCCGGAGATCGAGACCTACGCGCCCTACATCGCCACGGTTTTCGGAGCGCCCGGTGATGGCGAGCCGCGCCTGCCGCACTCCATCGCCGACCGCCGGATGCTCGACGAGGGCGGTATCGCACCCGCCATGCTCAAGCTGCTGGAGCTGCACGGCAGCCGTCTGACCGCGCCTGAGCTCTTCGACCTCGTCTCGTCGCCGCCGGTCAGCCGCCGCTTCCGGCTCGATGACGAGGAACTCGACTCCATTCGTCGCTGGATCGAACAGACGCGCATCCGCTGGGGGATGGACGAGCGGTCGCGGAGCAGCCTCGGCCTGCCGCCGTTCCGCGAAAACTCGTGGCGTGCCGGGCTGGAGCGGTTGTTACTCGGTTACGCCATGCCGGACGAAGGAGTCCTTTGCGACGGCGTATTGCCCTTCGATGTCGAAGGCGATGCGGAAACTCTCGGCAAGCTGGCTGACTTCGTCGATGCGGTCGAGGCGCTTTTGTCGAGGTTCGACAAATCCCGCACGCTCGACGGGTGGCGCGAGCTGTTCCTCTGGATGCTCGATCTTTTCATCGAAGCTGATGCCGAATCGGAGCGTGAGCTGGCGCATGTCAAAGCGGAGATCGACAAGCTCACTGGTCTTGCCGCGCACTCCGGCTTCGGGGGCGAGGTGTCGGCTTCGGTGATGATCGTCTGGATGCGCGAGAAACTTGAAAAAGCGGAAATGGGCCTCGGCTTCATGACCGGCGGCATCACCTTCTGCGCCATGCTGCCGATGCGCAGCATTCCGTTCCGCGTGGTGGCGATGATCGGCATGAACGACGGGAAGTTTCCGCGCCAGCAGCGCCCACCGGGTTTCGACATGATGTTTCGCGAGCCGCGCAAGGGCGACCGCTCGGTGCGCGGTGACGACCGCTATCTCTTCCTCGAATCGATCCTCTCGGCCCGCGACGTGCTCTACCTCAGTTACGTCGGCCAGAGTGTACGCGACAACAGTCCAATACCACCGTCGGTGCTGGTGAGCGAGCTGCTCGACGCCGTCGAGCGCGGCTTCGAGTTCCCCGAAGGGCAGGATGCCGCGTCGCGTCTTGTGGTAACGCACAAGCTTCAGAGTTTCAATCCCGCCTATTTCACGTCCGACTCCAAGCTTTTCAGCTACTCTGCGGACAACTTTCACGCGCTCGAACGGCGTAATTCGGCTGAGGAGCGCCCTTTCATCGATGAGTTGCTCGTCGAAATCGATGAGGCGGAGCGGACGCTCACGCTCGACGATCTCGCCCGCTTTTTCGCCAACCCGGCGGCGTATTTCCTCGAACGGCGTCTCGGCTTGAAGCCGTCGGCAGCACTTCAGCCGCTTGAAGAGCGCGAACCGTTCGAGGTGGCGGGACTCGAACGCTACGCGATGCGGCAGGAGCTGCTCGAAGCCGTGCTCGATGGCGGCGACGGAGGCGTGATGCTGCCGCGTTTCCGGTCGCGAGGGTTGCTGCCTCCGGCCTCGCATGGTGAGCTGCTTTTCAGGACGCTGCTCGCCGAGGTCGAAGAGTTCGCCGCCAAGGTTCGGGAGCTGAAGGGGAGCGGCGCGTTTGGCCATCTCGAAATCGATCTCGACCTTGGCGGCTTTCGCCTCACCGGGCGGCTCGACCATCTGTTGCCGGACGGGCAGTTGCTCTACCGCTGCGCCAGGATGCGAGCGCAGGATCGCCTGCGCTCTTGGCTGTTGCATCTGGCGCATCACGCTTCCGGACGGGGCGACGCCTGCGAAACGCGCATCATCACGCTCGAACGCTCGATTCGCTATCGCCCTGTCGATGGCGCAACGGAACGGCTCGAAGCGCTGCTCGAACTCTATCGCGAAGGGCTTGCGGAGCCGCTGCCCTTCTTTCCTCGCGCCTCTCTCGCATGGGCGGAGAAGGCGGGCAAGCCGGAGGATGAGCGGCGCAAAGCGGCGTTGTGCGAGTGGCTCGATGGCTTCGGCGGACGCGATGGCGAGGGGCGCGACCCGGCAATCCGGCGCTGTTTCGGCGAGGAGCCGCCCTTCGGCGAACGCTTCGCCGTCATCGCCGACGCACTCTTGCAACCGATGTTGGAGCACGGAGGCAAGGCATGACCATCCGCATCCTTGACCATATCGCCGTGCCGCTCTCCGGCATGAACCTCATCGAGGCGAGCGCGGGCACCGGCAAGACCTACGCCATTGCATCACTCTACCTGCGGCTGCTTGTCGAGAAGGAGTTGCGCCCCGAACAAATTCTTGTCGTCACCTTTACTGAAGCGGCCACGCAGGAGCTTCGCTCACGAATACGCCGCCGAATCCGCGAAGCGCTTGACGTCATGCGCGGCGAGGTGACGGAGGATGAGTTCCTCGTCAGCCTTCGCGACCGCGTTGCCGAAGCCGAAGCGACGGAACACGCCACCGTGCTGCTCGAAGCGGCGCTGGCGGAGTTCGACATGGCATCGATTTTCACGATCCACGGCTTCTGCCTGCGGGCGTTGCAGGATCACGCCTTCGAGAGCGGGGCGCTCTACGAAACCGAGCTCGTGCCCGACCAGTCGGCGCTGGCCGGGCAGGTGATCGACGACTTCTGGCGGGAACGCTTTTTCGGTGACGCCAACCGGCTGCTCGATTACGCTCTGCTGAAAAAATGGTCGCCGGATGCGCTCAAAAGCTTCCTGAACTCGTTACAGCTTTCTGAGCGCGACGAAGTAATTCCCGCTTTTGGGGAAGCTGAGGTCGCCCGCATCGAGGCCGAAGCGCAAACAGCGTTCGACGAGATTTGCCGAATCTGGCATGACGAGCGCGAAGCGTTGTCGGATCTGCTGCGGACGAGCAAGGGGCTCAGCCGGTCTGAAAAGTTTTATCGGGATGATAAAGTCGAGCCGTTGCTGTCGGCGCTCGACGAGTTCGCGACGGGCGACAATCCCTTCGGCCTTTTCGATGGCTTCGAGAAGCTTACAGCATCCGGCATTGCAGTCGGCACGAAAAATTCCGGCACTGCGCCTACGCATCCGCTTTTCGATGCTTGCGAGCATCTGTTATCAATGGCGGATGAACGTTTGCTGGCTTTGAAATCCGAGCTGGTCATCTTCTACCGCAAGCGCTTGCCGGAGCGTAAGAAAGAGGGAAACATCCGATTTTTCGACGACCTGCTCACCGACCTCTACCACGCCCTCGCCGATGGTACGGAGGCTGCTGCGCTGGCCGAGGCGCTGCGCAATCGCTACCAGGCGGCGATGATCGACGAGTTTCAGGACACCGATCCTGTGCAGTACGACATTTTTCGGCGCATCTACGCCAATTCGGACGCGCCGCTGTTCCTCATCGGCGATCCCAAGCAGGCGATCTACAGCTTCCGGGGGGCGGACATTTTCGCCTATCTGCAAGCCGCGAGCGACGTTGGCGAGGAGCGGCGCTTCACGCTCAACAGCAACTGGCGCTCGATGCCGAAGCTGCTCGACGGCTTCAACCGGCTGTTTGATAGCGCCCGTCAGCCATTCGTTTTCGACAACATCCCCTCGCCGCCGCTCGTAGCGGGTCGCCCTGATTCTTGCGGAGCCGCAACCGCCGATCCGCCGCTGGAAATCTGCCTGCTCGAAGCGGGCGACGGTGACGGCAGCCTGAAGAGCGGCGACGCTACGAGTTTCGCAGCGGCGGCGTGTGCTTCGATGGTGGCCGAAGCGATCAACGATGGCACCGAAGCGGGCGAGATCGCGGTGATCGTGCGCACGCACCGGCAGGCCCGCATGATGCAATCGGTGCTCCGGGCGAGAGGCATTGTGTCGGTCATGCGCAGCGACGAGAGCGTTTTCTCCTCCATCGAGGCCGAGGAGGTGCGCATTCTCGTCACGGCGCTCGCCGATCCGGGACGCGAGCCGCTCGTGCGGGCAGCGCTCGTCACGCCGCTCTTCGGGCTGAACGGCAGCGACATCGCCCGCCTCAACGCCGACGAGACCGCCTGGGCCGGACGGTTGCAAGAGTTCCGGGAGTACCACCAGCTCTGGCAGGAGCGCGGCTTCATGGTGATGGCCCGCGAACTGATGCGCCGCGAGGGGGTGCGCGAGCGGTTGTTGGCTATGGCTGGCTCGTCCGGCGAACGCGCCCTGACCAACGTGCTGCACTGCTTCGAGCTGCTGCACCATGAGGCGCACAGCCGGGGGCTTGGCATGGAGGGGCTGGTCTCGTGGTTCGGCGAACGGGTGGTGGCGGAGGAACCCGGCGAGGAGTACCAGATTCGGCTCGAAAGCGACGAACCCGCCGTCCGCATCGTCACCGCCCATGTGAGCAAAGGGTTGCAGTACCCGGTGGTCTTCTGCCCCTTCCAGTTCGGCGGCGGCAACGGCAATGGCGAAGTGGTGCTCTGTCACGACGACCGGGGGCGGATGGTCAGGGATTTCGGGTCGCGGACGATCAACGCCCATCGTACAGCCGCCGCTCGCGAGACGCTCGCCGAGAACTTGCGCCTCTTCTACGTTGCCCTGACGAGGGCTGAACGGCGCTGTATCTTCTTCACCAGTCGCATCGTCGATGGACGCAGCTCCGGTCTTACTCCCCTGCTTTCGCCCGCCTCGTATCTGCTCTATGCGTCGGACGATGCCCGGCAGAGTCCTCAGCCGGTCGGCGAAGCGCAGCGCGAGCTTTCGGGACTCGACACCGCCACGATGGCGGGCAAGCTTCAGGAGATGAGCGACAATTCGGATGGCGCGATTCAGCTCAAACGCCTCATTCCTGGCGACGATCTTCGTGTGCCCCTTATCCGGCCCGGAGCCACAGAGCGCCCGGTGCTCGTGCTCCGGAAATTCAGCGTAAAACTCGACACCGACTGGCGCATCGCGAGCTTCACGACCCTGAGCCGTCACAAGCACGTGACTTTCGAACTGCCCGACCGCGACGAAAGCGCCACGGAACCCGCCCGGCCGGTCGCGCTGGCGGAGGCGGAACGCTCCATCTTCGCCTTCCCGAAAGGAGCCGGAGCGGGCATTCTCATGCACTCGATCTTCGAGACGCTCGATTTCGCATCCGCAACTGATAGCGCCATCGACGAAGCCTGCGCAACGGCACTCAGCAAGTATGGCTTCGACGAGGTGTGGCAACCGGCGCTCGCCAGCATGACGCGGGAGGTGCTCGCGACGCCGCTCTCGTCGCCGAACGGCCCGTTCACCCTCGGCAGCCTGAAGCCGCGAAGCTGGTTCACCGAGCTGGAGTTTTTCTTCCCGCTGAAGCGTATTACCGCACGGGAACTCGCCGAAGTGCTGGTAAAACATGGCGTTATCACGGCGGGAACCGATCCCGCCGCCGCATTGCAGGCGCTCGACTTCGCGCCGGTGAAGGGAATGCTGATGGGCTTCATGGACATGGTGTTCGAGGCGCAGGGGCGCTACTGGCTGCTCGACTGGAAGTCGAACCACCTCGGCAACTCGGTCGAAGAGTACCGCCGCGAACGGCTCGACCGGGCGATGCAGGAGAACCTTTACCGACTCCAATACCTGCTCTACACCGTGGCGCTCGACCGCTTCCTCGAACTCCGCGTACCGGGCTACCGCTACGAAACGCACTTTGGCGGAGCGATCTACGTCTTCCTGCGCGGTGTCAGCGCCGAACGGGGCGAAACGTTCGGATTTTATCGCGACCTGCCGCCCGTGGAGTTGATCCGCGAACTCAGCGAGCTGCTCGTCGAAACCGCAGTGGAGGGGGATGGATGAGGAAACGTTTGAAAAGTGATGTGAGGAGCAGGTGTTGTCAATAGGAAAACAAGTATGTTTTTTAGATGGCAACGTTTTGTTTGTATGTCATTCTGAGTCCGACAAAGTCGGGCGAAGAATCCAGAGAAGCCACGTAAAGCCTTTTTAATCAGTCAATTATGGTGATACTTCGGGAAGAAACTGGATTCTTCACTTCGTTCAGAATGACAGACTGAAAGACAAACATATACGACAATCCGTCACGCTACCATCTCGCGAGACAAATTATTCAATCTGCCCATGATCGACTTCATCGAACGACCTATTGACCGCCAGGCGGCGGCGTTTTTCTGCCGGGGCGCGAAGGATGACTGCGGAGCGTTGCGAGCGGTCGTTTCGCTGCTGAGTCAGGCGGTGGGGCAGGGGCATGTCTGTCTCGATCTTGAGGAGATTGCGGGGCAGCTCGCGTGGATTCCCGGACGCGACGAGCCGTTGCTCCTGCCCGATGCCGCGAGCCTCATCGCCGTGCTCCGCTCCCTGCCCACGCTCGGCAGGCCGGGGGAGCACCGCCCGCTGATTCTTGATGACGCCGGTCGCCTCTATCTTTACCGCTACTTCCGCTACGAAGCGATGCTGGCCGAAAGCATTCGCGCCCGCGCCGCGTCGCAGACCGAAGGCCCGGACGATGCCGCGCTTGCCGAGCAACTCGACCGCTACTTCGCGCCGTCCGAGAATTCGGGGGAGGATCGCCAGCGGCAGGCGGCGCTGACGGCGCTCCGGCGGCACTTCTCGGTCATCTCCGGCGGTCCCGGCACAGGCAAGACCACAACCGTCGTGCGCATCCTCGGCCTCATGCTCGAACAACCCGGCGGAGAGCGCCTGCGCATCGCGATGGCCGCGCCCACCGGCAAAGCTGCCGCGCGTCTTGCCTCCTCCATAGCCGCGCTTCGGGAGAGTTTGCCGTGCGCCGACGAGGTCAAACGCGCCGTGCCCGGTCAGGTCACAACGATTCACCGCCTGCTCGGCACGTTGCCCGCCTCGACCGGCTTTCGCCACAACGAGCGCAACCCGCTGCCCTGCGACGCGGTGATCGTCGATGAAGCCTCGATGGTCGATCTGCCGCTCATGACCTCGCTCGTCGCGGCGCTCCCGCCACAGGCCCGCCTCATCCTCATCGGCGACCGCGACCAGCTCGCCTCGGTCGAAGCCGGAGCGGTGCTTGGTGACATCTGCCGCGCCGCCGAATCGCCCGGTTCCTCCATCGCCGGATGCGTCACCGTGCTCGACCGCAACTACCGCTTCGGCGACGGCTCCGGCATCGCCGCCCTCAGCCGCGCCGTCAACGCTGGCGATGACAGGGAAGCGCTCCGTCTGCTCGCGGACGCCGATTCCGCCGCCATTGCTCTCGAAGCCACGCCGACGCGCGAGACAATGAAAAAGCGCCTCGCCGCCTCGGTGCTCGAAGGCTTCCGCCCCTTCCTCGAAGCCGAAACGCCCGCCGAAGCGCTGCGCCTCTTCGACCGGTTCCGCATCCTCACCGCCCTCCGCGAAGGCCCGTGGGGAGCCACTGGCATGAACCACGCCGCCGAATCGCTGCTCCACGGAACCGCGCTCATCCACCTCGACAGCCAGTTCTACCGGGGCCGTCCCGTGCTCGTCACCGAAAACGACTACATCCACAAACTTTTCAACGGCGACACCGGCATCATCCTTCCCGACCCCGACAACGGCCACCTGAGAGCCTTCTTCGCTGCCCCCGACGGCACGGTGAGAGCCATTCCCCCGGAGTTTTTGCCAAAGCATGAAACAGCTTTCGCGATGACGGTGCACAAAAGCCAGGGATCGGAGTTTGACAGGGTTTTGATGGTTCTGCCGCCGGAGGATAGTATTTTATTGACGAGGGAGTTGATTTATACGGGAATCACGAGAGCGAGGCAGTCCGTGATGGTCTGGAGCGACGAGGCTGTGTTTGGTGGTGCGGTAAAGCGCCGGACGGAGCGGAGAAGCGGGTTGAGGGAGAGGCTGGTAAACGGCTAATCAAAATCAGGAAGAACGGAATGCCAACTGTCTATAAATCAGGCCCTTACCGGTTCTTTTTCTACGCTGGTGACCGCAATGAACCGTATCACATTCATGTGGAACGAGACGACAAGCTTGCAAAGTTCTGGCTCGATCCGATCCGTTTACAGAACAGCGGAGGCTTCAGGCGGTTTGAATTGAAAGAGATTCGACGTATAATTGAGCTGCAACAGGAATTTTTCATGGAGGCATGGAATGAATACTTTGGCTGTTGAAATCGAATATCCTTTCGCTCAGGACGTTCATGTCAGCGAGGATACGCTCACCGTCGATCTGAGCGATGGCCGCACCATTTCTGTTCCCTTGGGCTGGTTTCCTCGTTTGGAACATGGTCGCCCTGAGGAAAGAGCAAACTGGCGGCTGATTGGCAAGGGGCACGGAATCCATTGGCCCGATCTGGATGAGGATATTAGCGTTGAAGGATTGATTGCCGGAAAGCCTTCAGGCGAGAGTCAGGCGTCTTTTAAGAAGTGGTTGCAGGGGAGAGGTTCTCGTGAGCAAATTGTTTGAATTCGTTATGGCTGATATTATTCAGAGGATCAATAATGGGCAATTTTATTGCGCCTATTACCCTCGTATGGCATGTAAGGCGCAACAGAGTAGCGCAGATAAGCAAGTTGGCAGCAAGTGTAAAAAACAGACTCCGAACCAAGAATTAGGACAAAAAACTAACTTTGCAAATGGCAAACAACAACTAAAAAGACAAAAAATGATTGATATAATAAGAGGTGCATCGAATAAACCAGTCTCAACAGAGGCACTAATTGAATTTGTTGAAAGTTCAGGAATTAGTGATGGTGTATTATATACAGGCTATCCGATTGTAGGGTCTATCGAAGATAAGTCATCATTAGACGCATTATTAATTAGTTCCGAACACGGGGTAATAGTTTTCGACATTGTTGAAGAACCAGAAGTGTCAAATAGAGATGACATTAGAGATGAATTATATAACATAGTATTACAACGACTTATAGGTTACAAGGAACTTTCAGAAAAAAGAGGAAAACTAAAAGTAAACCTAAATGTATTGACTATTGCACCATCTTGGCCAAAAGTAAATAAAGACCAAGAAACAATAATTGAAAAGGCAGACTTTGACTCTTTTCTATCCGAAAAAGAACAAAAGGGTTTATTGTTTGAGGATTACAAGCGAGTAATTCAAGCTATTCAAGCCATTACAAAATTAAAAGCAAAACCACCACGTAAGACTTCAAATGAAAAGTCTAAAGCTGCTATTCTAAATGACTTAGAGAAATCAATATCTAATTTGGATAGAAGACAAAGTAAAGCAGTAATCGAAACAGTTGAGGGTATTCAAAGAATCAGGGGTTTAGCGGGTTCAGGTAAAACAATTGTGCTTGCTCTCAAGGTCGCCTATTTACATTCCAAATTTCCTGATTGGAATATTGGAGTTGCTTATTATACACGCTCTTTAAAAAATCAGTTTATTGATTTGATAACCAAATTTACTATTGAACATAAAAACGAAGAACCTGATTGGTCGAAAGTAAAAATTCAGCAAGCTTGGGGTTCATCAAAGGACAATGGATTTTATTATGAATTCTGTAAAACGAACAATGTTGAGTATTTAGATTATGATACTGCAAAAAATAGGTTTGGTTCGAATGCAAATTTTATTGATGTTCTATCGCATAAAGCAATTTCAGAAGCCAAGTCTACCAACGAAATATATGATGCCATATTAATCGATGAAGCACAAGATTTTACAGAATCTTTCCTGAAACTCTGTTATAGCATTTTGAAACCTGCATCTAAGAACAATCCAAAGAACAAAAGATTAATTTATGCTTATGATGAATTGCAAAAATTAAACGACTCAAACTCATTAGGTAACCCCTTGGACATTTTTCCCGGAATTGATTTTATAGACCAAAAAAATAAGCCTCAACACGATATTATTTTAGAAAAATGCTACCGGAACTCTGCACCTGTTTTAGTAACTGCCCACGCACTTGGTTTTGGAATTTATCGAGAGGAACAATTAGTCACAATGTTCAGAGATAAGGAACTTTGGACTGATGTAGGTTATAAAATTGACGAAGGTAAATTAGAGTTTGGTGAAAGAGTTGTTCTAAAGAGAGACAGTGAGTCAAGTCCAGATTTTCTAACTGAGAAGATACCAACAAATGAAATAATCCAGTTTAAACCATTCAATTCAAATACAGAGCAATATGAATATGTTGCCAATCAAATTGAAAGTAATCTTAAAAATGACGATTTAAGTTATCGTGATATTATTGTTATTCATCCTAATCCATTAAAAGCAAAGAATGAACTTGCACCATTGAGAAATATCCTTTTCAAAAAAGGAATTGAATCTCATCTTGCAGGTGTAAATACTTCTCCTGATGAATTTTTTATTGACAATTCAATTGCATTTACCAGCATCTATCGCGCAAAAGGAAATGAAGCTGCAATGGTATACGTAGTTGGTTCAGAGTATTGTTATAGCGGATATGAATTGATTAAAAAACGAAATATTTTATTTACTGCAATTACGAGAAGTAAAGCTTGGGTCAGAGTATTTGGTGTTGGGCACGCAATGATTAATTTGGAAAAGGAATTTAATAAAGTAAAAGAGGAAAAATTCAGATTAAAATTCGATTATCCAACCATTGAAGAAATGGAAAAGTTGAATGTACTTCATCGTGATTTGACTGAAGCTGATAAAAAAGCAATCACCGAATCAGAAAAAGATGCTCTTAATTTAATTTCTAAACTAAGGAATCAACAAGTACATCTCCAAGACTTACCTAAAGAAACTATTGAAGAACTTAGAAAATTGCTCAATGACAATAAATGAAACATACCAAGAGATTGCATCAATAACTCAAAAAATCATTGAGAATGGATTGTCAATAGACGAAAAGTGGCCTAATCGAGCGGGTTCGAAAATTAGTTGGCAAGACCAAAGAGACTTATCAATTGCATTGAGGAATATACCTTATTCGGAAAAGTATAACGAACTCAAGAATGACAGGAATTTTAATTTCAAAATGGTTGATGGTGCATTAATTCAAATGATGTACGAATACAATGCAACAGGACGAACCTTAATTTCGCACAGATTAGCGTTCTTTCCTTCACCAAATTTAGAAAGATATGATAATGCTCCAGAGGCTTATGAAGAACAGTATTTTGGAGATTCTGAATTTCACGATATGATAGAAAAAAATGTCGTAGCTTTTCCAATTCGATTTGACTTTAATATTGATGAAGCTATGTTTGCCGAAATTGAACATCCATATTCTCACGTTACGTTTGGTGAGTATGAATATTGTAGAATTCCCGTAAATAGTCCAATAACTCCAAGCATTTTTATAAACTTCATACTAAGAAATTTCTATAATTATGCTTTTAGAACTAAAAGGATATTTTGTGAAATTTCAGAATTTAGATTTGCTAACACAATTACAGACAATGAATCTAAAGTATTGCATTTCAATGTAATATAATGATTAAATATGACGACAAAGAGAACACCAGCTGCCAACAACCGTTTTGCAAAAGCGGGGGTTTCGTGTTTCTATGAAAGTGAAGTGCTAAATTCAAGCTTTGTGCATCTAATGAAGTTTAGTGCTGAAAATCCCCGCCTTCGCAAAGCGGCAAAACGTTGGCAACAATTTTAAGAAAAGCAAGTCCCAGATAAAAAAATAGCAATTTGTAAAATGCGAGCAATTAAATCCTATGATAAGAAATGAGATACGACGTGAAAATATTTTTTACGTCCCTTACGATACATATGACGAATTGAACAAAGCAAACGCAGACAACGTATGTAAATCGTCACTAACAACATAAGTCGCCACAGAGACAGGCTTCGGGAGCGCGGGTTGAGGCCGGTGCGGATTTGGGTGCCGGATACGCGGCGTCCCGGATTTGCGACGGAGTGCCTCCGTCAATCGGAGTTGATCAAGTCGGATGCACATGAAAAGAAGGTGCTTGATTTTCTCGATCAGGCTGCGGATCGTGAGAGCTGGGAATCCGAATAAAATAACCTTTGGTTCATCAGGATAACCGCAAAGCAATGCTGGTTATCTTATCTCCGATGGCACTTCAAACTCAAATTCCCATTCAACAATGCCAACACTTTATTTAATCATCGCGCTTGTGATTGCGGGTCTGGCTGTGGTGTTTGCGTTGCAGAACTCGATGCTGGTCACTATATCATTTTTCCAATGGACAGTCACCGGATCGCTTTCGCTTGTTTTGCTGGCGACGCTTGCAATCGGCGTGTTGATCGGATTGCTCGTGCTTGCCCCGACTCTGCTCAGGAAAACCTTCAAATCATCCAGTCAGCGCAAACGCATCGATGCGCTTGAAAGTGAAGTCAGCCAGCACAAAGCCAAAGTCGCGGAACTTCAGAAACCTGTACCGACTCTTTCGACGCCCGACACGCAGCAACCATCGCAATCATTGAAAGAAGAAGGGAATCAAAACTAACGTGATGATGCAAAGTCCCAATGACTCCTTGTGATTATCCGGAGCATTGAGCGGATAGAGGATTATATAATCAGGAGCGGGGAAAATAAAAATCGACGGTGATGTGCATATGATTGCGCCATCACCGTCGATAGATCGTTTATACTGATACTTCAACGGAAATCCGTTGAAACCTCAATGGCTCAGTACCTTGACGAAGAACGCTCTTCGCGAGGTTTTGCCTCGTTGACCTTCACGTTTCTGGAGCCAATCCGGCTCTCGTTCAGAGACGAAATCGCCTGTTTCGCTTCTTCGTTGTTTGACATTTCAACAAAGCCAAAACCCTTGGAGCGACCAGAGAATTTATCCATGATGACGCTTGCTTTGCCTACATCGCCAAATTCGCTGAAAGCATCGCGAAGGTCAGCTTCAGTTACTTCGTAGTCAAGATTTCCAATGTAAATATTCATAGGTGTGATACAGTAATCGTGCTTTTTATCAAAGAGATGAGCCGACAAATAAAGAAAAAGCACAAATTACTTGAAAGCATACGGTTCAACATTTGAACCGAGGGCTTAGTATAACATTAATCCCTATATAAAAAAAATTAAATATTTGAGTCTTTTTATAAGTCGACCTGTATGAGTATATACGGTAAGTAGATACGGGTTTTGAACTTGCTGGTTTGAGGATGTTTTTGTCACCCCTGCGCCGCATGGTTCTCTGCAGTGCCGGTAAATGGGAAGGCAAAGGCCACGGAATCTATTGGCCTGATCTGGATGAAGACATTAGCGTGGAATGGCTACTTGCCGGGAAACGTTCTGGCGAGAGTCAAGAGTCTCGATAAGCAAATCCGTGACTTCAGGCAAGCAGCGGATATAACCGAAACAGTGATCTATGCCGTTTCGGCGCGGATCGGCGCACCAGCGACGGCGGAAACTGCCGACACTTCGCTTCAGTATAACCTTTTACCCCCTGCCGTGTTACCGAAAAATGACGAAGCTGGTCCAACGAAAAGGGGCACTACGTCATGCAAGACTTCAACTTTTCGAGCCACCCGGCGCGGAGTCGCATTCCAGGTGAAGCGGGTGGAGAACGGTCAGGGTATCTGACCGTCTCCTGTCACGATGTCTTTTGCCGACTATCTATCTGAGCTTCGGGGTGTCGCCGGGGAAGATGTTGAGCATTCTTGTTTTGGCGACCGGTCTCGATCTCATGTCACCCTCTTCTGGAGAGGCTTTGGCGGTGCCAGAGGCGATTCCGGCGCGGGTGTATGTTTCAAAAGGCGCGAGTCTCTGACTGCCGCCAGCCTGGGTGCCTGCCACGGCAGGTTTCGGTTTCGGGACGGTGGCGGTTGAAGCGCTGGCGGGCTTTGCCGCGACTGCGGGTTTTGGCTTGGGACTCGCGCCGGGAGGTGTATCGGATGGCTTGGCAGCAACGGCCGGTTTGGGTTTCGGTGATCCGCCGACAGGCGTGTTGGCTTGCTTGTCTGTTTTGGCGGGTTCCGTTGGCTGTGTCATGATAACCTCCTTGAAAAATGGTTGATGGTCGAAAAATCAAGGCGTATCGATGCCGGGTGAAGGAAAAAAGCATCGACAGCGAGTGAGTCACAAAGAAATCCGAAAAAACGCTTGCGGCGTAAATCTCTGAAACAAAGCAACTTACAACTCAGCAACGGGATGGGTGAAACAGTACTGCTCTTTGATAACCATCGGCTCGGAACTGCTTGTCGGCTACAGCCCTCGATGGGAATGACCAGGTCTGGCGGATCGGCTTGAGTGTTTCTTGCGTGAACGACACCCTTTTTTCAAGCTCGATCTATGGGCTGTAGCGCTGAAAATACAAAATTTCCCTGAAGCATGGAAGTGATGAAGCGATAAGAAGTTGAAGAATGAACCGGAATATTCGTTAGCCGGAATCTGTTTGTTCAGAGTCAGTTGTCACTCTACTGTCAAGTCAACGCCAAACAGCCTTGTACATTCCCCGTCATTGCGAGCCGCATAGCGACGTGGCAATCCATGCGGAATCAGTGAAAGATGGATCGCCACGTCCCGACAGATCGGGACTCGCGATGACGAATCATCGTCATTTTCTTTTGACACACCACGATCATGAATACGGTGAAATCCGTCAATGATCGCAAAGCAATTTTTTTCGAAGCTTCGGCTTGATACCTTTAAGAT
Organism: Chlorobaculum sp.; assembly: GCA_013334655.1. Taxonomy (GTDB): domain Bacteria; phylum Bacteroidota; class Chlorobiia; order Chlorobiales; family Chlorobiaceae; genus Chlorobaculum. Next base: position 28,358 of record JAAXXD010000022.1, read on the forward strand.
GAGATGATTTTTCGCTGAATCTTCACACGACGGTTAATGAGGCAGCTCAACCGGAAATTGCTGCGCGATTTACTGCACATGAAAGGGCAGATGTTCGCCGTCACGGCGGTGGTGGCGTGCGGCATCGCCATGTTTGTGTCGATGAGCAATGTGAAGTATTCGCTCGAAATGACGCGGGCCGATTACTACAGCCGCTTCCGTTTCGCCGACCTGTTCGTGCAGCTCAAACGCGCGCCGGAGTTCACGCTCGAAGCGGCGCGGCGTATTCCGGGCGTGGCGACTGTCGCGCCGCGCATCGTGACCAACGTGACCATCGATGTGCCCAGCCTCGACGAACCGGCCACGGCGCAGCTCGTCTCTCTGCCTGACCGGGGAGCGCCCGCGCTGAATGGCGTCTACATCGCCGAGGGGCGCATGATCGATCCGTCGAGGCCGGAGGAGGTGATCGCGAGCAAGCCCTTCATGAAGGCGAACCGGCTCAAGCCGGGCGACCACATCGGAGCGGTGATTAACGGGCGGTGGAAGCGACTCGTGATTGTGGGCGTTGGCCTTTCGCCGGAGTACATTTACGAGGTGCAGCCGGGGGCGTTTTTCCCCGACAATCGCCGCTTCGGCATCTTCTGGATGAGCCGCAAGGCGCTCGAATCGGCGCTCGACATGAGCGGCGCGTTCAACGATTTGTCGCTGACGCTTACGCATGGCGCGTCCGAAAAAGAGGCGATTCGCCAGCTCGACCGGATGTTCGCCCGCTACGGCTCGCTCGGCGCGTACGGGCGCGACCAGCAGCTCTCGGATCGCTTCATTGGTGACGAGATTCGGATTCTCGGCATGGAGATCACCGTGTTGCCGACCATTTTTCTCGCCGTCGCGGTGTTTCTGCTGAACGTCGTGCTTCAGCGGCTGGTGAGTACGCAGCGCGAGCAGATCGCCGTGCTCAAGGCGATTGGCTACGACGACGAGGAGGTGGGCTTGCATGTGCTCGGCTTCGCGCTCGCGCCGACGGCGGCGGGGGTGGTGCTCGGCACGGGGCTTGGCGCGTGGCTCGGCTCGGCGCTGTTGCAGCTCTACGGCGATGTCTACAATTTTCCGCGCCTACTCTATGTTTTCCGCATGGAGAACGCGGTTGGCGCGGTGCTGCTGAGCTTCGGAGCGGCAGTGGGCGGGGCGCTCATGGCGGCGCGGCGGGCCGTGAAGCTGCCGCCCGCCGAGGCGATGCGCCCGGAGTCTCCGGCGATCTACCGGCCCGGCGTGATTGACCGCTTGCCCGTGGCCCGTCGCCTTTCGATGCCGGTGCGGATCATCGTGCGCAACATCGAGCGCCATCCCTTCAAATCGGCGCTCTCCGTCACGATGATCTCGCTCGCGGTGGCGATCCTCGTTGCCGGGCGCTACAGCTACGATTCGGTGCAGCGCATGATCGACGTGGAGTTCGGTTCGCGCCACCGCGAGGATGTCACCGTGATCTTCAACGACGCCATGCCGCCTTCGACCGCCTTCAGCTTCGCCTCGATGCCGGGTGTGCTCGAAGCGGAGTATTACCGCGAGGAGCCGGTGCGCCTTCTCAGCGCCTATCGTTCGCGGCGGCAGACGATCAAGGGGGTGCAGAAGACGGGCGGCTTGCAGCGACTCATCGACAGCCAGGGCCGTCCGCAAGCGCTTCCCGAACACGGACTTTTGCTGACCAAAACGCTGGCTGATCTGCTTGGCGTCAGGCCCGGCGACCGGCTGACGGTCGAGTTCTTGCAGGGCGCCCGACGCTCCGCCGAGGTGCCGGTGGCGGGAACCATCGATGAAATTATCGGCATTTCGGCTTACATGCGCCTCGACGAGCTGAACCGGCTCGCCGGAGATGGCGGCGCGATCAGCGCGGGGGTGCTGAAGC
>JAAXXD010000098.1 GCA_013334655.1 Chlorobaculum sp.
TTCGATAGCGCCGAACTTCTGGATGTCTTCGGTCTCCTCCTCTTCGGCGACGTCGAGCATGTCGTCAACCGTCACGATGCCGATCAGGTAGCCGTTGGAATCGACGACCGGCAAGGCGACCCGGTCGTAGCGCTTGAACGCTTCGAGCGCATCCTTCTGATCCTGCGTGGCCGTGAGGGTGATCAACTTGTCCTCGTCGATGATCTCTTCCACCTTTTTGTCGAGCGGCGAGAGCAACAGGTCGCGGGCAAGCATTTCGCCGACCAGCTTGCCGTGGTCGTCCACCGCGTAGATGACGTTCAGCGTCTCGCTCTCGTGGCCGTGGGTGCGGATGTATTCGAGCACGCGGCTGATCTCCCAGTCCTTCTTGACGCTCAGGAAGTCCGGCGACATGAGGCGCCCGACGCTGTCTTCGGCGTAGGCGAGCAGCGTTTTGGCGATCTTGAACTCTTTGAACGAGAGCAGCTTGATCAGCTCCTGCGCCACAGGGCCGGGCAGCTCTTCGAGCAAGGCCGTGCGGTCGTCCGCCGACATGCTGTTGAGGATGTGCGTGACATCCTTTTGCGTCAGGGCGTTGAGGAGGTTCTGCTGGGCGTCGAAGTCGAGGTACTCGAAAGTTTCGGTCGCCACATCCTTGGTGAGCAGCCGGAAGAGGATCGCCTGCTCGTTTTCTGGCAGGTCGGAGATCAGTTCGGCCAGATCGACCGGGAGCCAGTCCTCGAAGAGGCGTTGCAGGGCGCTGAAGTTCCTCTGCTCGATCAGCTCGCGGATTTCGGGAAGGATTGGAGTTCCGATCATGGCTGGCGTGAGGTTGACTTGATGAGGTTCCCTCTTGTTACCGTACGAGCCTAAAGAAATAAAATTTAGCTACTTTCCAACCTTTTTTTCCTCTTTTTTGACGTGGCGACGGATTGCGTTTTCGATACATGCGGCGAGCTGAGTACGAATTTTCGCCACGGCAGCGAGGCGCTGCGGGAAATGCCGATGCGCGGGCTGGTGCCGATCAGCTCCGGCGGGATGTCGGGCGCGTCTTCGAGCCAGCAGAGGTCGCCGAAGAGCGACTCGCCGTAGTGCGCCGGGCCGATTCCGAGCGCCTGCGTGAGCTTGCCGGGTCCGCTCATGAGCGCACGCTCGTCCACCGTTCCCCGCCGCTCCTGCATCCACTCGATGCCCTCGACCGGTTCCATCGCCCGGAGCAGCACCGCGCCCGCGACGCCCTCCGGCTCCGAGACGATATTGGCCAGGTAGTGGCAGCCGTAGGAGAAGTAGATGTACAGGTGGCCGGGTGGGCAGAACATCACCCGGTTGCGTTCGGTCATCCCTCGCCATGCGTGGCACGCCTCGTCGCCAATGCCGAGGTATGCCTCGGTTTCGACGATCCGCCCCCTCGTCACCCTGCCCGATGCTTCGCGGTGGAGGAAAATTTTGCCAAGAAGCCGCTCGGCGAGCAGGAGCGTTGGGGCCTGGTAAAAATCGGCGTCAAGCCTTTTCATGGGTCGATATAACTGTTTGTAAAAGGTCATGCAAGTATTATACTATAGGTCGTGTCGCCGAAGAAGAACAACCGCTTGAAAATTTTCCATTACGCTGGCTACTTTTCATGGGTAGAGTCATTGCTATTGCAAACCAGAAAGGCGGGGTTGGTAAAACAACCACCGCGGTGAATATTGCGGCTTCCATTGCGATATCCGAATTCAGGACCCTTCTGATCGATATCGATCCACAGGCCAACGCCACCTCGGGTTTCGGACTTGAAACCGGGGACGAGATCGAGAACACCTTCTACAACGTGATGTTGAACGGGGGGGAGATCAGGGACGCGATCAAGCCATCCGGCCTCGAATATCTCGACGTCCTGCCCTCGAACGTCAACCTCGTCGGCATGGAGGTGGAGCTGGTCAACATGCGCGAGCGGGAGTACGTCATGCAGAAGGCGCTCAAAGCGGTGCGCGACCAGTACGATTACATCATCATCGACTGCCCGCCTTCGCTCGGCCTCATCACGCTCAACTCGCTCACCGCCGCCGATTCGGTGCTCATCCCCGTGCAGGCGGAGTATTACGCGCTCGAAGGGTTGGGCAAGCTGCTCAACACCATCAGCATCGTGCGGAAGCATCTCAATCCCAGGCTCGAAATCGAAGGGGTGCTGGTGACGATGTTCGACGCACGGCTCAGGCTCGCCACACAGGTTGCCGAGGAGGTGAAGAAGTTCTTCAAGGACAAGGTCTACAAGACCTACATCCGAAGGAACGTCAGGCTTTCGGAGGCTCCGAGCCACGGAATGCCGGCGCTGTTGTACGACGCCCAGAGCATCGGCTCGAAGGACTATCTCGATCTCGCGCAGGAGATATTCGAGCGCGATGGAAACATCAGGAAATTCAAAGTTCGGCAGCAGTAGGTAGCCGGTTAATCGAGAGGATATGTCTAAACAAGCACTGGGCCGGGGATTGAAAGCGCTGATCTCCGAAGAGGGCTTTGCAGCCGCCGAAAAAGCTGAAGAGACCGAAAAGATGCAGGAGGGGGCGATTGGCAGCCTGCCGGTCGAGAAGATCAAAGTCAATCCGTTCCAGCCGCGCCAGGAGTTCGAGGCGACGGCGCTCGACGAGCTGCGCAACTCGATCATCGAAAATGGCGTGATCCAGCCGGTGACGGTCTGCCGCGACGGAGACGGATACCTGCTTATCAGCGGCGAACGGCGGCTTCGCGCGGTCAAGTCCGCCGGATTCAAATTCATTCCCGCCTACGTCATCGAAGCTCGCGAGGATGCGAGCAAGCTCGAAATGGCGCTCATCGAGAACATCCAGCGCGAAGACCTCAACGCCATCGAGGTCGCGCTCGCGCTCCGCAGTCTCGTGACGAAGTGCAACCTTACCCAGGATGAGGTCGCCCAGAAGGTGGGCAAGAACCGCTCCACGGTCGCCAATTTTCTGCGCCTCCTGAAGTTGCCGCGCCAGATTCAGGACAGCATCCGAACTCGCGAAATCTCCTCCGGCCACGCCCGCGCGCTCATCAATCTGCCGAGCGAGCACCTCCAGCTCAAAGTGTGGCGGCAGATCGTTTCGCATCAGCTCTCGGTGCGCCAGACCGAAGCGCTCGTCAACAACATGTTCAAGGACAAGCCCAAATCGAAGGCAGCTCCCGAACCCCGCGCCGCGCAGATCGGCCAGATCGAAAGCCAACTCCGCGAGCGGCTCGCCACCAAAGTCAGCCTCATCGAAAAAAAGGGGGGCCAGGGGGAGATTCACATCAAATATTTTTCAGGCGAAGACCTCGACCGCATCCTCGACCTTATCGGCCAGTGAACGCGCCTGAAGCAGTAACCGGAATATCAAGAACACATTGAGATCATGAATATCACATTGGTCGGTAATGGCCGCATGGGCCGTCAGATAGCCGACGTTGTCGCCGCGTCGGGAACGCACCTCATCGACCGCGTGCTCGATGTCAACGACACCATCGATGCCGGTTCGTTCGCGGGAACGGACGTGATCATCGATTTTACTGTCAGAAGCGCGTTTCTCGCCAACTATCCGGCGCTGGTCGCCTCCGGCGTGCCGGTCGTGGTGGGCACCACCGGCTGGGACGACGCGATGCCGCAGGTGCGCGAGCGGGTGGCCGCGGAAGGCGCGTCACTGTTTTACTCCGCAAACTACTCGCTTGGCGTCAATATCTTCTTCCGCACGCTCCGCGAGGCCGCGCGACTGATCGCGCCTTTCGAGCAGTTCGACATCGCGCTCTCGGAGCAGCACCACACCGGCAAGGCGGACTTCCCGAGCGGCACGGCGATCAAGGCCGCCCAGGAGATTCTGAAATCCAATCCGCGCAAGAAGAGCGTGGTGCGCGAGCTTCAGGATGGTCGCAAGTTGCAGAGCGACGAATTGCAGGTCGCCTCGATCCGCCTCGGCTCGGTCTTCGGCGTTCATTCGGCGCTGATCGATTCCGAGTCGGACTCCATCGAGCTGACCCACACGGCCAAGAACAGAGCCGGATTCGCTTCGGGCGCAGTCCGCGCCGCCGAGTGGCTCGTCCAGCGCCACGCCACGTCGCCCGGTTTCTGGACGATGGATGATTTTCTGAACGATCTTTTTTCCGCCTGAACGATGGGAGTCGAAACTGTGCCGGGACGGCCCTCCAAAACGCCCGCGCTGATCGTCGGCGCGGCAGTGCTCGTGTTGACGACGACGCTTCCCTATCTGACGCTGATCAACGCTTTTTTCTTTGCCGGAATCGTCATTGCCGGAGCGGGGGCGGCGTGGTACTACATCATGAACAACCAGATCCGCATCGAGTACGGCGAAGCGTTCGTGCTCGGCGCGATGAGCGGCCTCTTCGGCGGAGCGCTCTCGGTGCTCTTCGCTTACCTTCTTGAAAAGTGGTTCGGTTACATCGCGGGACTCGAAAGTCTCCGTATTCTGGTCGCCTGGGCGAGTCAACTGGCTCCCGAAGAGGCCGAAACGTTTCAGCAGATGCTGGCCATGGCGACCGCAGCAAAAGATATTTCCCTCTCCGACCTGCTTTTGAATATGCTCCTGATCGGCATGTTCTACGCTCCGTTATCCGGCCTCGGCGGAAGATTGACGGTGTTCGTGCTGAAGCGGCAAGCCCGGAAATCGTAAGCCCCCGCGATGCTATAGTGGCCCCCGATTTTCGGACAGTGGTTTAAGGTGGTAACTTGCCTGAAAAAAGGGTCAAGTTATGAGCGAGAAGAAACGCAACAAGTTTACGGCACAGTTCAAGTCCAAGGTCGCGCTGGAGGCGATCCGGGCTGCTGCCGGGAATGATTTTCAGATGGATGTAGCCGCCGAAACGCTCCTCGTTGCGCAGGATTTCCGCCACACGCACCATCGCCTCCATCGTGTGGTCAGGGCTGAAGTTGACCGCCGAGCTGAGGAAGAGACCCTCGATGTAGTTGCGGCGGTAGAAATCCATCGTCAGATCGACCACCTCCCGCGCGGTGAACGACGCACGCGGCACGGGGTTCGACGAGCGGTTGACGCAGTAGGCGCAGTCGTAGCGGCAGTCGTTGGAGAGCAGGATTTTCAGGAGCGAAATGCAGCGGCCATCATCCGCCCACGAATGGCAGATGCCCCCCTGCGAGGTGTTGCCCGTCCCCCCGCGCGGCGTGTCGGTGCTGCAACCGCTCGACGCGCACGAAGCATCGTACCGCGCCGCCCCCGAAAGAATCGTGATTTTTTCCTGAAGCTCCATAGATCGAATATACAAGGAGATGCGAAAAATTGTAGGGGCAATCCCTCGCGGTTGACCTGATTCGCCGGTGTGCACAAGATTCAGTTATTGGCTGGAATCCGGGCAGGCGCGAGGCCTGCCCCTACAAAACCTATGGATTTTCGGCCGATTTGAGTGTAGGGGCAACCCTCGCGGTTGCCCAGAATGTTACCTCACCACCGCAGCTTTTTCGCTCGCTGCACCAGCAGCTCCACCGTCCGCCGAGCGCCGGTGACGACACCCGGCAGCGACTGGCCGGGAAAGATCGAATCACCCACGAGAAACAGATTGTAGTACTTCGTCGCTGGCCCGCGCACGTCGAAAAGCGAGGTCTGCGCGTAGCCGCCGACCAGGCCGTGGCGTCGCCCCGTCCACGCCTCCCAGGAGCATGGCGTCGCGGCAGTCACCGAGCGAATCGCGCCGTCGATCTCGGGAAGCTGTTCGCGGAGCAGCGCCAGCGTTCGTTCGGTGTACTCCTGCTTCAGCGCTTCGTAGGCCGCGCGACCCTGTCGCCGCGCCTCGAACCAGCGTTCCGGGCGGGTATGCGTCGAAATGGTGACGGCACGCTGACCTTCGGGCGCACGTCCGGCGTCGCTGGCCGGAGAGGCCGAGACGAAGAGGCTCCGGCACTCGCCCAGCTCGCCCTCCGGCGCGACGATTTGCAGATGGTCGGCTCCGGCGCGGTCGAAGAGCGACGCATCGACGCCGAGGTAGAGCATGAAGGCGCTCCAGCCGGAAGCGGGCGGCGCGTCCGGCTCGCCCGATGGAGGGGAGTCATCGAGCAGCGCGAAGGAGTCGGGCGTGAGATTGGCGATGACGGCATTGGCGGCCAGCGCGTCTCCGTCGGCGGTTTCGACGCCAAGCGCCTCTTTCTGAATGGTGTCGAGGCAGATCGGAAGAG
>JAAXXD010000099.1 GCA_013334655.1 Chlorobaculum sp.
AAGGAAATTGAAAGAAGGCTACTGAAAATGGGTTATACCATTGTTCGCCAAAAAGGTTCGCATGTCATATTTTCTGACGGTAAAAACACTTTTCCAGTGCCTGATCATGGTTCAAAAGATATTTCTCAAAGCAGTGGTTTTTGATTATAAAATCATGGATAAACTTGCTCATGCGCTCCCAGAATCGGCTTCATGACCGACAAAATTTCTTCAAGTACATGTCGGCGGATACCGCGCGTAAAGTCCTTACGAATCGCACTCTTCGTTGGAGTTCGCCGATCCTTTTCAATGATCCTTTTGATGTCCCGAGAGAACTTTTGTTTGGAATTACCCCCGATGAAGTTGTTCATGCCTCGGGGAGAAAGATGGCTCAACTTATCGAAAATCCGCCTGAAGATACAACACAGTATCAGCCCCATTTGCGTATGATTCTTGAAGCAGTCAAGAAGGGCATTTCGGCAGAGCAGAAGAATAAACTTCTCTCGGGCATCAATAAGATCACAAACTCCCTCCATCCGACGAGCAAAAGCATGGACGAACTGCGTGATCTTTGGAGAACTTGGTTACCTGATCATCGAATCCTCTGTTTGACCGAAAGTCCTGCCCACGCCGCCATGTGGTATCACTATGCGGACAAGTACAGCGGTGTGGTCTTGGAACTCAGATGTATAGATGAAATTGACAGCGCATGGCTTGCTGCTCGGCCTGTTAGATATTTAGAATCAAAGCCTGCAATCTACACTGCAGAAGGATGGGCTGACTTGTTATTTTTGCATCAAGATGTGGCAAAAAAGGCAATGCTCGACATTGCAACCTATACAAAGACACAGGACTGGAGTTACGAGTCCGAATGGAGAGTTGCATCGTTCAAACGATCTACGGATACTGGTAACTTTACCGACTACAAGTTGGATCGACAAGAGCTTGCTGCTCTCTACTTTGGACCGATGATCAAGCCCGAAGATCGTTTGTCGCTAGTTATCGCTTCCGGTGCTTACCCGACTGCACAATTATGGGATGTAGCTATCGGAATGAATTGCGACTTCAGCTTCAATGCAGCGAATACCTAACTTTTTATTTGAAACGTTTTACAGGTATGAATTCAGAAAAATATGAAACCAGATCATAAACTCTGCCAGCTTGGCAAGAAGGAAATAGAGGAAAACATTGCTGCCATTACTGAGTTGGTTGCAAAGCCAAAGTACATTTGCCAGAAATGTGCGCGAGTATCGAAAAAGAAGAAAAACCTCTGCAAGCCGAAGAAGTTGCCTTCGCGCAAAAAGGAATAGTTGCCTGTCCAACCCATTCCACCTTATTGATCTTTCCTGAAGGTAACGTTCTCGATAACGATTTCGATCTAAATGAAAAAAGGGATAACGGATTGTTCAAATTACCGTTATCCCTTATTTATTATCGTCCTTGTCTGATCAACCTCACGCCTTGATCACCACATCGCAAGCCGGATTCAGTTGCATGAAGCGGTCGATTTCGGATTGCGGGATTCTGCCTGCTGACAGTTCGAGCTTTTCAAGACTCATCAGGTTCATCAGCGGCGCTATCGAATCGACGAGCGTGCCGGTGATGCTCAGCTCCTCCAGCTCCAGCAGTCCCTCCAGCGGTTCGAGGTGGTAGACGCCGGTCTGTTCGATGCTCAGCTCCTTCAGCGCCGTGAGATTTCTCAGCGGTTCGAGGCTCGTGATTGGCGTGCGGCTGCAACGGAGATATTCGAGATCCACCAGCCCCGCCAGCGGGTCGAGGGAGGTGACGCTGGTGCTGTTGATGCCGAGTTCAGAGAGGTTTTTCAGATTCCGAAGCGGCTCGATCGACGAAATGTCGGTTTTGTAGCAACTGAGCTTTTCGAGATTGACAAGGCCGCTGATTGGCGACAGATCGCTCACCATCGTCTCGGAGCAGTACAGCTCTTCGAGATTGATCAGCTTGCTGACCGGTTCGAGGTCGCTCACCTCGGTGCTTGAAATCCAGAGCAGCTTCAGAGAAACGATGTCGCGCAGGGGGTCGAGCGAGGTGAAGTCGCAGTCGAAAGCGTAGAGCCGCTTGAGGTTGCGGAGGTTCCTCAGCGGTTCGAGGCTCTCGATCGGGCTTTCGTCGCACCGCAACTGTTGCAGGTTTTCGAGCAGGCTGACCGGCGCGAGGTTGTGGATGCGCATGTTGTCGCACCGGATGCTCGTGGCGTTCAGGAAACCGAGCAGCTCGTCGTCCGAAGGATCACTCTGGATTTTCAGGGTGTGTCTGACCACCTCTTTCCAGTCGTTGCCGAGCGCTTTGAACCAGTTGTGCCGCTTCTGCGGGTCTCGCAAGAGCACGGCCCGCGATGCTGCGAGAGCCTCCTGTTCGGCAGCGGAGAGGCGGCTGTGGAATCCCGAGTGCATCGGCCCTGTGTAGTCGTTCGCGAAATTGACGACCGGCGACTTGCCTTTATCGAGATTTTCAGCCAGGCAACGGATGTACCAGTCGGCCTTTTTCTCCTCGATGATGCGGTAGTGCTTGTCCTGATTCTGCTCGTCGAGCGCGTTGATGTCTTCGAGAATGTCGTTGCCGCATCTGGGGCAAATCGCATTCTGCTGGGTCAGCGGAAAGCCGCAAACAGGGCATTGCTTGTAAATGTTCTGCTCCAATGGGTATGGCCTTGAAGGTTGGGTTAGTCTGTTATGTTGATACAACATAAGAAAAAAACTGCCTCTATCCGCATCCCGGGCGATCCGGGTTTGCCCTCGCGGGCCTGTTTGTGGTCGTCCAGGCAGGAAAATCACCCAAAAAGAGGTCAGTTGAAGAAGCGTGAACTTTCAGTCCGCTAAACTTTGTTAATTAAAGTCGATGGAGATATGGCGGCTGACATTCGTTTCGCGAGCCTCCTGTTCCGATGACGACGTGCTCCATGAAGAGGCGTTGATTGTTCGATCTGCTATGCAATTGGCTTCATGCCAGGAGGAGGAATCATGACCCGACGTTCATCGTCAAAAGCCGGCAAGCCGGTCGAGGAGCTGGATCTGTTGTTTGAGCTTTCACCCGAAGAGTGGCTTCTGAGGAGGAAAGGATACCGGAAGCAGCCCAAGGCGATCCAGATCAACGAAACCCTTCTGACCATCGGCAATGGCTATCTCAATATCCGGGGCAGCCTCGAAGAGCTTCCACCGGGAAATTGCGGCGGCATGTATCTTGCGGGCATTTACGACAAGTCGGAAGCCGATGTCGAGGAGCTGGTCAAGTGCCCGATGTGGACGGATGTGTCGGTCTGGCATGAAGGGGACAAGTTCTGCCTGTCATGCTGTCAGGCGCTGGAGCATGAGCAGATTCTCGATATGAAAAAAGGGGTGTTGCATCGGAGCACCACCTTCAAGACTCACCAGGGACAGATACTCACGCTCGAAACCTCTCGTCTCGTGTACATGCACGATCCACATCGCGGCTATATGCGGGTGCGGATCACGCCGAGAAATTTTTCCGGCCAAATCAGGGTGCTCTCGGGGCTGAATGGCGAGGTGTACAACCGGGGATACTTTCCACGTGAAAAGTACAAGCATCTGTTGCTTGAACGGATCGAGCGGGGGCGGAACTTCATGTACCTCGAAATGAAGACCCGCCAGCAGGGCATCCGCATCGCTGAAGCCGCGTCGTGGAAGATGGTAACCGGTTCCGCCCCGATGCTCCGCTGGGAGCCGAGGATTTACGGAGAGAAGTTCACCAGCGAGATCACCATCGAGGCGCTGCGGGGGCAAACCTACAGCTTTGAAAAGCATGCCGTCGTCATGACCAGTTGCGATGTGCCGGAGCAGTGCTCCACCAACATGATCAAGGAGGCGATCTGCAATCTCAGGGATTATGTCCGCCTCGGAGCGGTGGTTGAAATCAGGCAGCATATCGATGCCTGGCGCGATCTCTGGGAGCAGGCCGACGTACGCATCGATGGCGACGCCAAAGCCCAGCAGGCGCTGCGCTACAACATCTATCAGTTGCTGATCAATGCTCCCTCGCGGCCCGGCCCCATCGGCGCGAAGTTTCTCAGCTCGGAGGGGTATATGGGGCACGTCTTCTGGGACACTGAAATTTTCATCCTGCCCTTCTATATCCACAACTTCCCGTCGGTGGCGCGCAACGTGCTGATGTACCGGTGCAATACCTTGCCCGGCGCGAAGAGGAACGCCGCGAACACGGGATACGAGGGGGCGCGGTTCGCCTGGGAGTCGGCTACTACCGGCGAGGATGTCACGCCGCGCTTCGCCTCGAAGCTTGAAAAGACCATCCGGCTGATTTACACCGGTACCGAGGAGGATCACATCGTCTCCGACGTGATTTATGGCGTGGAGCGCTACTACAGGGTGACCGGCGATGAAGAGTTTCTGCTGCACTGCGGTTTGGAGATCGTCTTCCTCACGGCGCGCTTCTGGGCGAGCCGGGTGGAGAAGCGGGGTGAGCGTTACGAAATCCACACGGTGATCGGCCCCGATGAGTTCCACGAGCATGTCAACAACAACGCCTACACCAACTATCTGGTCAAGTGGCATCTGCGCCTGGCGGCCATGCTTGTCAAACATGTCGAGAAAACTTCGCCGGAGGTTTTGCGGGAGCTTTCGGAGAAGATTGCTCTCGACGACGACGAACCTCTTCACTGGCTCGATATAAGCCGCAAGCTCAAGTTCAACCAGAATGACGAGACCGGCCTGATCGAGCAGTTCGATGGCTATTTCTCTCTCAAAAATTACGTTATCGAGCGTTGCGACCGCACCGGCCATCCGGTGTTGCCCAAGGGGGTGAATTTCCGCAACATCGCACGCACGCAGCTCATCAAGCAGGCTGATGTCTTGCTCATGATGCTGCTCTTTCCGCACGCTTTCACCATGGCTGAAAAGAAAGCCAACTATGACTACTACGAGCCGCGCACAGCACACAAGTCCTCCCTGAGCCACTGTACCCACGCCATGATGGGACTCGCCGTTGCCGAGAGAGGCAATGCCTACCGCTACTTCATGAAAACCGCTCTTTTCGATCTCGAAAACCTGCACGACAACACCGAACTCGGTATTCATGCGGCCTCGGTCGGCGGAAGCTGGCAGACGGTCATCCACGGATTTGCCGGGCTGACGCTCAAATCCGACCGGATTGTTCTGAATCCGTGGCTGCCGAAAAAGTGGGAGCGGCTTTCGTTCAAGGTCAAATGGCGAGAACGTACCGTTCACCTCGACATCACCCATCACGAAGTCACGATCACAATCGAAGCCGCTTCGGAGATGACGCTTCCCTGCACGCTTTACGGCCAGACGCACAAGATACGCACCAACGAATCCTGCACCCTGAGTTACTGCCCAGCCAAATGAAACACGAAAGACACGATGAAGAAGCTGAGAATCGCGCAAATTTCCCCACTGATCGAAAGCGTTCCGCCTAAAAAATATGGCGGAACGGAGCGAGTCGTCTACTACCTCACCGAGGGGCTTGTCGAACGGGGGCACGAGGTGACGCTTTTCGCCTCCGGGGACTCGGTTACGAGCGCCCGCCTTGTCGCTCCGGTGAAGCAAAGCCTCCGGCTCGGAAAGAAAGTCCATTCAACCATCATCATGCATATGTTGATGCTCGCGAAAGTGTACGAAGAGATGTCGGGAGAGTTCGATATCATCCACTCGCATCTTGAATATCTCACGCTGCCCTACGCCAGCCGCTCCCGGACGCCGACGGTGCTGACCATGCACGGGCGGCTCGACGTGCCCGATTACGTCGATATTCTGAAGCGCTACAGCTCGATGGCGTGGGTGTCGATCAGCGACGCGCAGCGCGCGCCGGTTCCGGGCATCAACTGGGTGGGCACGGTCTATCACGGCTATCCCGAGAACCTCTTCGAGTTCAATCCCGATCCCGAAAACTACTTCCTCTACCTCGGCCGGTTTTCGGAGGAGAAGCGCCCCGACGAGGCGATCCGGCTGGCGCGTGCCTGCAAAATCCACCTGAAGCTGGCCGCCAAGATCGACGCCGCCGACAAGGCTTACTTCAAGGCGAAGATCGAGCCGCTGCTCGACAGCCCGTACATCGAATACATCGGCGAGGTGGATGACCGCCGGA
>JAAXXD010000023.1 GCA_013334655.1 Chlorobaculum sp.
TAGTGAGCGAAAATCTTGATTTTCTTTCTGCCCGGCACCTTCGGCTGCGGCTTTTCCAGCGTTTTTGTTTCTGACATTAATGTTTTCCTTCCTCTCTGGTGATTTGCCGTCAGCCGCGAGAGATTCGGCTGCCGGTTTTTATGGTTATTGATATGAGAACGCAAAAAAAATCAGATTGAGAGCGGACGCTTGCGCCGTCACTCTCCGATACTCTTCATCGCCAGATCGTAGACGAAACCGACTTGCTCGTCGATAGTCAGCTTCGAGGTATCGACCACGACCGCCTCCGTATGCCGCCTGAGCGGCGCGTGGGTGCGCTCTTCGTCGTCACGATCCCGCTTTATTATCTCGGCTTCAAGCTCCTCGACCGAAGGCACAGCCGCGCCATTCGCCTTGAGCGAGAGTTCGGCGTGACGCCGTTTGGCGCGCTCGCGAGGATCGGCGACGAGAAAGATTTTCAGCTCGGCGTCGGGAAAGATCACGGTGCCTATGTCGCGGCCATCCATAACGACGCCCCGCGCCCGGCCCATCTGCTGCTGAAGCTCTTTCAGCTTGTCCCTGACCGGCTTGAGCGAACTGATGAAGCTGACCTCCCGGCTGACCTGGTTCTCCCTGATCGCTTCGGACACATCCTCCCCGTCGAGAAAAACGCGGTCACCGCTGAATCCGATCGTCAACCCTTGCAGCAGATCGGAAACCTTCGAACCATCCTCGCGAAGAGCGTCGAGCAACCCCTCCCGTAACACCCTGAGGGTAACGGAGCGGAACATTGCGCCGGTATCGATGTAGGTGTAACCCAGCCTGCCCGCAAGAATCTTGGCTGTCGTGCTCTTTCCGGAAGCTGCCGGTCCGTCTATGGCGACGATGATCGGTTTCTGTGCGATAGGACTCTCCAGTGCATTTTAAAATAGCCTGTAATTGTAAAAAATTTATTTGCTTTTTCCAAACGGATTGATTACATGTTAAAACCGTTTTTTTCAACAAACACCTCTGCCCATGTCACTCCGCTGCGGCATTGTCGGTCTGCCCAATGTCGGCAAATCGACGCTGTTCAATGCCATCACGGCCAAGCAGGCCGAAGCCGCCAACTACCCGTTCTGCACCATCGAACCCAACGTCGGCACCGTGCTCGTGCCCGACCAGCGCCTCGGTGAACTCGCCCGCGTCGTCAAGACCCCCGTCATCGTGCCCGCAGTGCTTGAAATCGTCGATATTGCCGGCCTGGTCAGGGGCGCAAGCAAGGGCGAGGGACTCGGCAACCAGTTCCTCTCGCATATCCGCGAGGTGGACGCGATCATCCACGTGGTGCGCTGCTTCGAGGATCCGAACATCATCCACGTCGAAGGCAAGATCGACCCGGCGGACGACATCACCACCATCGAGACCGAGCTGATGCTGGCCGACCTCGACAGCATGGAGAAGCGCATCGACAAGCTGCGCAAGGGCGCTCGCAAAGAGAAGGAGCAGCAGTTGCTGGTCGATCTGGCTGAAAAGATCGTGGCTGGCCTCGGCGATGGCGTGCCGGCGCGCCGCATCCTCGAAAGCGACGAAGAGCGCGCCATGGCCAGGCAGTTCTTCCTCATCACCGCCAAGCCGGTGCTCTTCGCGGCCAACGTTGCCGAAAACGATCTGCCGGACGGCAACGAACACACCGCGACGGTCGAGAAGATCGCGGCGGAGAATGGCTCGAAGATGCTCGTCATCTGCGCGAAAGCCGAAGCCGACATTGCCGAGCTGCCCGAAGAGGAGCGCCCGGACTTCCTCCAAAGCCTCGGCCTCGAAATGTCGGGCCTCGACCGTCTGATCATGGCCGCCTACGACCTGCTCGGCCTGCACAACTACTTCACGGCGGGCGTCAAGGAGGTTCACGCCTGGACGATCCGCAAGGGCGCCGCCGCCCCGGAAGCCGCCGCCGCGATTCACTCCGATTTCGAGAAGGGGTTCATCCGCGCCGAGGTTATGGCCTACGAAGACCTGATCGCCCTCGGCTCGGAGCAGAAGGTCAAAGAGGCCGGCAAAATGCGCTCCGAAGGCAAGGAGTATATAGTCAAAGACGGCGACGTGATCACCTTCAGGTTCAACGTGTAAGCAACCATGCCGCAGCACAAGGTTTCTTCTGACAGCCCTATCGGCATCTTCGACTCGGGCATTGGCGGGCTCACGGTGGTGAAGGCCGTGCAGGTCGCGCTGCCTGCGGAGCGGATCATCTACTTCGGCGACACGGCTCGCGTGCCCTACGGCCCGAAATCGCAGGTCACCATCAGGAAATATGCCCGCGAGGATACCGAGCTGCTGATGAAGCATCAGCCGAAGCTGATCATCGTCGCCTGCAACACCGTGTCGGCCCTCGCGCTCGACGTGGTCGAGCAGACCGCTGGCGGCATACCGGTGATCGGCGTGCTGACGGCTGGCGCGGAGCTGGCGGCACAGCGGACGCTGTCGGGCCGCATCGGCGTCATCGGCACCCAGGCGACCATCGGCTCGAACGCTTACACCTGCGCCATCCGCGAGGAGAACGACGCGCTTGAAGTCTTTCCGAAAGCCTGTCCGCTCTTCGTGCCGCTGGCCGAGGAGGGGTTCATCGACCATCCCGCCACCAGGCTCGTGGCCGAAGAGTACCTGGCGGCCTTCACCGGCAAGGAGATCGACACGCTGGTTCTCGGCTGCACCCACTACCCGATACTCCGCAAGGTGATCGAAAGCATCGCCGGGCCGAAGATCACCATCATCGACTCCGCCGAAGCGGTCGCCAGCAAAGCCGGAGAGCTGCTTGCGTCCCGCAACATCCTGAACCGGGGCGCAGAACAAGCGCTGCCGCACCTCATGGTCAGCGACCTTCCGCAGAAATTCCGCGAACTCTACCGCCTCTTCATGGGCACCGAAATGCCGGACGTCGAGCTGGTGGGAATGTAAGCCGGAAAAGTAACAGACGAGAGCTGTTATATTGTCTCGATGAAGCAGTTGCAGTTTCATAAAACCATGCACAATGGATAAGGAGGCGCATCATGGCTGATTTTCGAGACCAGATAATCCAGACCCAGAACGTCAGATCGGATCTGATGAAATGGAAACTGATTCTTGTTGCCGGATTGGGAGGGGCTGCTATCGGCATCAACTCAGCACAAAATGAACATCCCCGTTTCCTGCTGGCCCTGATCCCGATTGCTTGTGTTTACGTGGACGCTCTTTGCGCGCATTTATGGCTTCGGATCAATGGCATTGAAAAATTCCTCTCCATTTCGGAATTCAGTTCATCACTGGAAAGGGATTATGAAAACTTTTTAACGATGTTCGTCCCTAAGTGGAAACTGGAAAGCCTTGCTCTCCATGTCTCTACGCTTTTCATCTCTGGAATAATCTTCATTGCTGGTCTCTGGTCGTCTGTCAAACTCAACCCCTACCCGGAAATAGATTTTAAAACATCCAAACCAGAAGACATCGGAATTATCTTGGCGGGACTTCTTGGCTTCGTCATGACGATAATCATCAGAAATCGTTACAACATAGGGACAAAGAACGTTGATAAAGCAGCGACCAGATGGCAGGAGATACACGGTGTCAAGGGAAACTCGGTCTGAGAATAATCTGAAGGCCACCGGAAAACGATAGTTTTATTCGTTTGTGAAAATCGTATCTTTCGACCCTCACAAACAACCTTGAAAGACCAGCTTTATCGATACCGGAGAGACGCCCGTGAAAGTGAACCTTGACAGAACATCATCCGGATTCTGCATCGGCGTGCAGGGCACGATCCATGTTGCCGAAGAGAAGCTCCGGGAGTCCGGCTCGCTCTACTCCCTCGGCGATGTGGTGCACAACGAGGTGGAGGTGAAGCGGCTCGAAGCGCAAGGTCTCGAAACCATCGACATTCCGGCCTTCGAGAAGCTTCGTGACGCCGAGGTGCTCATCCGGGCGCATGGCGAACCGCCTTCGACCTACGAGACCGCCCGGAAGAACAACCTGACGATCACCGACACCACCTGCCCGGTCGTCTCGAAGCTGCAAAATACCGCCCGCCTGCTGCACCAACTCGGCTATCAGGTAATCATATACGGTAAAAATTCTCACCCGGAAGTGACCGGCATCAACGGCCAGTGCGAGAATCGCGCCGTCATCATCAAGCATCCCGACCTCTGCGACGCCGCTGAAATCGCGCCGCTCGACCTCAAGCGCCGCACCGCGCTGATCTCGCAAACCACGATGGATGTACCGGGCTTCTACGAGCTGAAAGCGAGCCTTGAAAAGCTCTTTGCGGAAAACTCGGATAGCGAGGCTTCGTGGATGGCGATTCGTGACATAGACATCACGGCGGAGATGACCGGCGTCAAACCGATGCCGCAACTGGTCTTCAAGGACACGATCTGCCGCCAGGTGTCGAGCCGCAACGGCAAGCTGCGTGATTTCGCGCTCGCGAACGGTTGCATCGTCTTCGTGGCGGGCCGCAAAAGCTCGAACGGCCAGGTGCTCTACGGCATCTGCCGCGACGCCAATCCGAAGAGCTACTTCATCGAGGATGTCGAGGAGATCGATCCGGCGTGGTTCGTCGCCGAAGACGGCTCGCCGGTGACAAGCGTCGGAATCTGCGGCGCGACCTCGACGCCCATGTGGCTGCTCGAAAAGGTGGCACAGTACATCGAACGGACATTCGCCTGACTCCGGCACGCCGGATGCATGAACGCAACCATGAAACGATCCCGACCATGACCTCCGTCAATCTCACCATAGATGGCCGCCGCCTGCTGGCAACCGAGGGCGAAACAATCCTCGAAGCGGCCCGCCGCCACGGCATCGATATTCCGACCCTCTGCTTCCACGAGGCGCTGCCGACCAAAGGCTCGTGCTGGCTCTGCATCGTCGAGATCAAGGGAAAGAACCGCTTCATCCCGGCGTGCAGCACGAAGGTGAGCGAGGGGATGGTGGTCGAAACTGCCAACGACGAGCTCGCCGCCATGCGCCGCCAGAGCCTCGAACGCATCATCGCGATGCACTGCGGCGACTGCTTCGCTCCGTGCGAGCTTGCCTGCCCGGCGGGTTGCGACATTCCGGAGTTCATCGCCGCAATAGCCAGCGGCAACGACCACGAGGCCATCGAGATTATCAGGCAGACCATCCCGCTGCCGGGCATCCTCGGTCGCGTCTGCCCCGCGCCGTGCGAGGAGGCGTGCCGCCGCCACGGCGTTGACGAGCCGGTCTCGATCTGCGCCCTCAAGCGCTTTGCCGCCGATCAGGATATGGCGGATGGAGCCGTGCTGCCGGAGCGCAAAGCGGCGTCGGGCAAGCGCGTAGCCATCGTCGGCGCTGGCCCTGCGGGTCTGACGGCGGCGTGGTATCTGCTGCTCGAAGGGCACGAGGTGACGATTTTGGACGCCAACGAAAAGGCGGGCGGCATGATGCGCTACGGCATCCCGAAGTTCCGCCTGCCTGAAGCGGTAATTGACGCCGATGTCGAGCCGCTCGTGAAGATGGGCGCTACCTTCCACTTCTCGACCGAGTTCGGAAAGGATGCGAACTGGACGGAGCTGAAAGCAAATCACGACGCCCTGTTGATCACCATCGGCGCGTCGATGGCCTCGAAACTCGGCATTCCGGGCGAAGAGCTTCCAGGCGTGAAGAACGGCATCGGCTTCCTGCGCGAAATCGCTCTCGGCGCGGCGACGCAGCCCGGCAATTCGGTGATCGTCATCGGCGGCGGCAACACGGCCATCGACGCCGCGCGAAGCGCCCTGCGACTCGGCGCTGAATCGGTGACAATTCTCTACCGCCGTGGACGCGAGGAGATGCCCGCCAACCGGCTCGAAATCGAGGAGTCAGTCGCCGAAGGCGTCGAACTGCGCCTGCTTGCCGCGCCGGTCTCGATCGAACAGGACGCGGAGGGCCTCGTCGTCAACGCCGTGGAGATGGAGCTTGGCGAGCCGGACGCCAGTGGCCGCCGCCGTCCGCTGCCGGTCGCCGGTTCGGAGTTCACGCTTCGGGCAAACACGGTCATCGCCGCCACCGGCCAGCAGGTTGACCTCCCGGCGGAAGCCGCGCCGGGCGTGGGCGTCGGGCGGAACGGCAATTTGCGGATCGACGCCGCTTCGATGCTCACCAGCGAACCGGGCGTCTTTGCCGCCGGAGATTGCGTCACCGGCCCCGATCTCGCCATCGAAGCCGTCCGTCAGGGGCGTCTCGCCGCCGAGGCCATCGACCGGTTCCTGAACAGCGGCGATCCGTCCCGCGCCGGAGAACCGCGCTTCAACTCATCCTACGGCGAGCGCGACAAAGCGCCGCGCCGCTTCTACGAGCGAGCAAGGCCAGCCGCGAGAGTGGCTGTACCGGAGCTGGAGGCGGAATCGAGACGCCGGAGCTTCGAGGAGGCTGTGAGCGGCTACGGGATCGATGCGGCGCGGACTGAGGCGCGGCGCTGCCTGCGCTGCCGCTGCCAGGCGGTGGACGATTGCCGCTTGCGCGACCTGGCGACCGCCTCGGGCATCGCCTCGAATCCCGCCGCCGGAGAGGTGGTCGAAGAGGAGTACTTCAGCATCGACAGCGCGGGCAACATCCGCTTCGAGCGCGAAAAGTGCGTCGATTGCGGCATCTGCGTCCGAACCATCGAATCCTTCACGGCCGATCCCGCCGAGCTGCAAACGGAGCTGACAGCCAACTGCCCGACCGGAGCCATCAGCGCGAGAGGTTATTGAGGGTCAATGATAATTCCCCCCGTCATTGCGAGGAGCATAGCGACGTGGCAATCCATGCGAATGCAGCGAAGGCTGTTAAAGATGGGTCGCCACGCCCCGACAGGTCGGGACTCGCGATGACGAATCCTTATAATGCTATCTCATTGTCTTTCTGACGGTTGTCGGGTATAACAATCAGATATCGCCCTCGCTCACTTCTTCCCATCTTCTTCGGGTTTATCGTCGCTCTTGAAGATCCAATTGACCACCTTCATCGCCCCCTCGCCTTTGTGCACCGTCTCTTTCACCGACTTCTCAGCCTTCTTCGCTTTCTCTGCCGGATCACCCCCGTGCCAGCTCACCCAGGCGACATAAAGAATACCGAAGGCGATGAGCACGAGCGCGAGCCTGAGAATTCTCCGCGCGAACGACAACACAATCATGAGCGAGATGATGACGGCAATGCCGAGCGCTATGGGATGGCTGGTCAGATAATTGATGATGGTTGTCATGGTTCGATAATCATAGATATTCGAGCAAAACCGAGGCCACATGGCGCGACGGCGAATCGGAGGAAAGTCGCGCCCGCGCCTCCTGTAACTCACGTCGCATCGCCAAGTTTACTGCCGGTTCGCTGAGAATGCCGAGCGCGGTTTCCGCGATTTTCGAGGCGTTCGCTTCGTGCTGGATCAGCTCCGGCACGGTTTGCTTTTCGGACAGTAATCCGCGCGAGACGATGTTGGCCAGCGCGATGTTGTGCAGCTTGACGAGGCGCTTTCCGATAAAATAGTTCAGCGGCGAGGTTTTGTAAAGCACCACCATCGGCACGGCGAAGCAGAGCGATTCGAGCGTCGCCGTGCCGGAGGTGACAAGCAGCAGGTCGCTGTACTGCATGAGTTCATAAGACGAGCAGTTCAGCGTCTCGATGCCCGACTCGCGCAGATGGCGATCATAGAGGGACGACGGGATATGCGGTGCGCGTCCAAGCAGAAAGACCGTGCTGGCATCATTCTGGATGATTTTCGCCGCGCCGAGCATCTCGGGAAAAATCTTCTCGATCTCCTGACGGCGGCTGCCCGGCAAAAGGCCGACGATACGGGCGGCGGGATCGATGCTCATCCGCTGCAAAAACTCCGGTTTCGGCGCAAGCTTCAGCTCCGCCAGCTCCTCGACGACCGGATTGCCGACGAACTCCGCTTCGATGCCGTGACGGCGGTAAAACTCCACCTCGAAGTCGAAAATCACCAGCAAGCGGTCAACGCAGGCGCGAATCTTCTCGACGCGCCGCTCCTTCCACGCCCACACCTGCGGCGAGATGTAGTAGATCACCGGAATGTCGAGCTGCTTCAGGAAAGCGGCGATATGCAGGTTCATGCCGGGATAGTCGATCAGGAGCGCCGCGTCCGGCTTTTCGCGCACGATGGCCGCCTTGAGATCGCGGATCACTTTGCGCAGAAACGGGGCGTGTTTGAGCACCTCGACGAAGCCCATGATGCTCATCTGGTCGGTGGTGTAGAGCAGCTCCGCGCCAAGTTCGGCAAGCTTGCGCCCGCCCACGCCGAACACTTTCACGCCGGACCGGGCCGCGAGCAACTCGCGCACGGGGCCAGCCGCATGGAGATCGCCGGAGACTTCGCCAGCCAGCACAAAAAGCTTCTTCATGGACTTCGTCTGCTGTAATTGCATCATCGAACAGGAAACCGTATTTTGTATATAATATAAAAGTATCAGCGTATCGAAAGGGGACTTAAAAATACGCCAAAAAATCATCGACGAATCATCACCATTATATTAAATCCACATCAGAATGCAAGTTAAATTTGGAACCGACGGGTGGAGAGCGATCATAGCCAAAGAGTACACGTACGACAATCTCAAACTTGCCGCGCTCGCCTCCGGAAAATATTTTCTCTCCCATCCCGACAAGTCGAACGGCGTCTGCGTCGGTTACGATACCCGCTTCATGTCGAAGGAGTTCGCCCGCTACACGGCGGAGGTGCTCTCGTCGATGGGCCTCAAGGTTTATCTTGCCGACAGCTTCGTCTCGACCCCGGCGGTTTCGCTCTACACGAGAGAGCACAAACTCGCGGGCGGCGTCATGATCACCGCCTCGCACAATCCGCCGATCTACAACGGCTTCAAGGTCAAGGCCTCGTACGGCGGCCCGGCGCACCCGGAGGTAATCGACGAGATCGAAAGCTACCTGCCGGGCGTCGATCCCAAGACACCGGTCGAAGCTGCGGAGAATCTGATCACGATGGTTGACATGAAATCGGAGTACGTGGCCTATCTCGTCTCGAAGCTCGACCTGAAGCTGATTCGCGAGTCGGGCATGAAGATCGCCCACAACGCCATGTACGGCGCGGGTCAGGACATCGTCACCCGCCTGCTCGACGAGTCGATGGTCAACTGTTACCACTGCTCGGTCAATCCCGGCTTCGACGGCATCAATCCCGAACCGATTCCGCCCTACATCGTCGAGTTCGTGGATTTCTTCAAGGAGGTCGAGACCGACGTGGCGATCATCAACGACGGCGACGCCGACCGCATCGGAATGCTCGACGAAAAAGGCGAGTTCGTCGATTCGCACAAAATGTTCGCCATCATCCTGAAGTATCTTGTCGAACAGAAAGGCCAGCGCGGCGAGGTGGCCAAAACTTTCGCGCTGACCGACGTGATCGACAAAATCTGCCAGAAGCATGAGTTAAAGATGCACCTCCTGCCGGTCGGCTTCAAATATGTGAGCCGGTTGATGACCACCAACGACATTCTCATCGGCGGCGAAGAGTCCGGCGGCATCGGTATTACGTCATTCCTGCCGGAGCGGGATGGCGTGTTCACCGGCCTCCTGATGCTCGAAATCATGGCGCGGCGACAGAAAACGCTGACCGGCCTGGTCGAGGAGCTGTATGACGAGTATGGCTTCTTCAGCTACAACCGGCTCGACATGCGCGTAGCCGAGTCGAAGAAGCAGGCAATCATCGCGGCGGCGGCGGGCGGAGCGCTGAAGAGCATCGCGGGATTCCCGGTGACGGGCTTCAGCAACCTCGACGGCTTCAAATACCACTTCGAGGGCGGCTGGCTGCTCATCAGGGCGTCGGGCACCGAACCGGTGCTGAGAATTTACTGCGAAGCTGATTCCACCGAGAAAGTGGAAAAAGTGCTCGCCTTCGCCTCGAAACTTGCCTGAGGAGCGCAAGATTGTCGCGCGGTTGCCGTCTCATGAGCCGATACGCAAAACCGGATAGCGGAAATCAGGGCGCGATTTTTTATTTTCATCCACCTGCCTCGGCTTTCCATTGCAAACGGAAAGCCGAGGCGCGAGCCGGTGAACCGGCTTTTTTCGATTTACCTTGACACTCGTCCATTGCAGCAACAGGCCATAATATCAACAGATCGCTCATTCAGCGAGCTTGTCGCCGAACATCAGGACATGGTCGTCAACACCTGTTTCCGCTTCGTGTTCAACCGCGAGGACGCCGAGGATCTGGCGCAGGAGGTGTTTATCGAGGTCTACCGCTCGCTCGAAAAATTCCGCGAGGAATCGAAACTCTCCACCTGGATCTACCGGATCGCCGTCACCAAGTCACTCGATCATCTGCGCAAGCTGAAGCGCAAGAAACGGTTCAGCTCGCTCAAGCGGGTCATCGGCATCGACGACCCGGCGGACTCGATTCCCGCGCCGAGCGACGACAATCCCGGCGATGCGCTGGTGAACAAGGAGCGCGTCGCCGTGCTGCAAAACGCGCTCGACGCCCTGCCCGACAACCAGAAAACCGCTTTCCTGTTGAGCAAGCAGGACGGCTACAGCAACCAGGAGATTGCCGATATTCTCCAGACAACCATCCCGGCGGTC
The DNA here is from genome assembly GCA_013334655.1 of Chlorobaculum sp. Taxonomy (GTDB): domain Bacteria; phylum Bacteroidota; class Chlorobiia; order Chlorobiales; family Chlorobiaceae; genus Chlorobaculum. The sequence goes on from JAAXXD010000023.1 coordinate 10,516, forward strand.
GAGTCGCTGATCCACCGGGCGAAAAAAAATCTGCAATCGCGTCTCGAACGTCACTACCGGTCAGACAATTAAGCGCTTTGAGCGGCACAAGAATTAAAATGTTTCGACGTCAGATTTCATGAAACTGTAACGAACATGAACAGAACTAACGAACAACGCAACGCTGAGGTCACGAAGACCCTTGAAATGCTCGACAAGATGCCGAAGATTGAGGTGAATCATCATTTCAGGGCGCGTCTTTTGCAACGAATCGACGCGATGGAGGTCAAGCAAAGCTCCGGAGCAATCGTATTCGGCGGAGCCTTCAGCCCGAAGCTCGCCTTGATGACGCTTTTGCTGGTGCTGAACATCGCTTCGGCAGTGATGATGTACATGCATCAAACACCACAGCTTACCGGGTCTTCAGGTGCCGTGGCCGAGTCGATGAACGAAGATTACGGCGGCCCCGCGCTCTCCTATTACGATGATCAGTCGGCGGTCAATCGCTGAGAAAGGGTCGAAGTACTCAGGACGACGAATACAGGCAACGATGAACAGCATCGAGCGTGCAGTTTCCTTGCGTTTATAACATTTTAGAGGTTAACGATGGACTTTCTTTCTTCAAAGCGTTTCGTCACGACAGCTCTGGTGCTTCTGGTCGTGCTCAATATGGTGCTGATGGGAGTGCTCTGGTGGCAGAACTTCGTCACCCGAAGCTACCGGTCGGTAGAGGTCACGCGCTTTTACAATGGCGGCCCCGGCGGAAACGCTGAGCTGGTACTGAATGACAAGCAGAAAGAGGCATTCAGGAAACTCCGCCAGGAGCATTTCCGCAAGAGTATGCCGACCGTGCAGAAAATCATCGACTTCAAAAAAGCCCTGATCGCCGAAGCAGTCAAGCCAGAGCCCGACAGGAACAAAATTTCAGCCATAGCCGACAGCATCGGCCATCGCCAAGCGTTCCTCGAAAAGGATCTGGCGCTCCATTTTCATGAGCTTGCCTCGCTTTGCACCCCCGCCCAGCGCGATTCGCTGCAAAAATTTCTCGGCAATATCTACGCTGTGCGGTTCCAGAAGATGAACTCATGGCATGGCAGGCCGCATCGTGATCGTGACCGCGATGGTGACGATCGTCCTCGCCCCCTTCCGCCTTCCCCGCCTGAACGCTGACCGGAGAGCGCGCCATGTCTGTGAAGCAGTCGTTCAAGTGGAGAGTCTTCATCAGCGCCGGACTGGCTTTGGCTTTCCTCGTCATGCTCGTCTCCGGCCTCGTGCTCTACGTTTCACCGCCCGGAAGGGTGGCGAACTGGACGGACTGGAACCTCTTCGGCCTGAGCAAACGAGGATGGCAGAACCAGCACATCATCTTCGGATTCGCCTTCATCATCCTCTCGATCTTCCATCTTTTCGTCATCAACTGGAAGGCGTTTTTCAGCTACATCAAATCGAAAGCGTCGAAGGGCGTAAACCATCCGGCGGAGCTTGCTTTATCGGTGATTCTGTTTGTGGTGCTGGCGGTCGGAACCTTCTGGCATCTGCCGCCATTCGAGCAGATCATCGCGCTTGGCGAGCGTGCTTCAGCTTCGTGGGAGCGCAAAACCGGCGCACCGCCCGTGCCGCACGCCGAAACCCTCTCGCTCGACGAACTCGGCAAACTGCCGCAGGTATCGATACCGGGCGCTGAAATCGTGAAACGGTTGCGGACGGCGGGACTGAAGGTTCGCGACACCAAACAGACGCTGCTTGAGATCGCCTCTGAAAACGGCTCGGAGGTTCAGCGGCTGTACGACATCATCGTTCCGGTAAAGCGCTCAGGCGGACTAGGCGAGGGTGGCGGATGGGGCAGGAAAACGCTCGTCGAGGCTGCCGAGGCTTGCGGCGTCGCTCCGCTCGCCATGCAACAGGCGCTGAAGCAGCAAGGCATCGAGGCTACGCCCGATGAAAGATTATCCGAAATCGCCTCGAAAAATGGCCTGAAAATGCCCGAACTGATCCAGCGCATCAACGCTATGACTGAAAAGAGATAACGGGAAAGCATCGGATGTTCGCAGAGCTATCGATAGCGCGACGGCTTATCGCGGACGGCAAATCGCGCCGTACAGCTCGGGGCGACGGTCGGCGAAAATATCGTTGAATTCGTTGAAGCTCTTGTCGCGGCATGGCCGGGGATCAATCTTCGCCAGCAGCACGGCATCACCCTCAGCTCCGGCAAGCGCCACCACCTCGCCCCAAGGATCGTACACCGCCGAACACCCCTTGAACAGCAGCGTCTCGCCGCCAACGGTTTCAGTGCCGCACCGGTTGGCCACCGCCACGTAGAGCTTGTTCTCGATGGCGCGGGCAGGCATCACCTTGCGCCACGCATCGGTGACGAGGTTGGACGGGCAGGCGATCAGCTCCGCCCCGCCAAGCGCCAGCACCCGTGACACCTCGGGGAAGCGCCAGTCGTAGCAGAGCATGATACCGATGGACACATCAAGCCGCTCGTCTCGAATCACCGGAAAAGCGGTGTCGCCCGGCTCGAAGACGAAGCGCTCCTGGTAAAAGAGATGCGCCTTGCGATAGATGACCGGTTCGGCGATACCGGGACGAAACGTGAACACCGAGTTGTAGAAGCACCCATCCGCCGCTTCGGGCATTCCGGCGACGATGATCGCCTGCTTCGCTTCAGCGAGGCGCTGGAAAAAGTCGCACGCCACGCCGCCCGGCGCTTCGGCGAACGGCGCAAGCTCCTCTCGCGAAACGAAAAAATAGCCGCTCGTGCACAGCTCCGGTAGCACGATAATATCGGCCTCGACCGGATCGAGCAGTTTGCTGATCGCGTCAAGGTTCGCCTGTCGATCCCCGAGCACGGGCGAGAACTGAACGGTGGCGACGCGGATCATCGGCTGCCGGAACTTCCCGCCGGACGCAACTTCTTCCGTGCCATCCGCACCACCGCCGATGCCTCGTTGCGGAAAATCAGCACGCCAAGCGCGAGATAAAGCAGCACGATCAGCAGCTTCACCAGCAAGGCGAGCACGCCGCTGATGCCAAATCCGGTGAGCCAGACGAGCAGATCGTCATGCCACACCGCGAACGCCAGCCCCGCGCCGAGCAGAAGCGACAAACGGCCCCAGTCATAGCTGACGGGATAGAAGCGCACCGAGTACCACCCCATGCAGAGGCACATTACCGCCGTGCCGAAAAGAATCGCCACCGCCGCGCCATCCATGCCGCCGAGCGGAATGAGCATCCAGCAGGCCGCCGTCGTCACCACCGCCCCGGCGAAGGTCACCACCGGCAGATACTTCGTGTTTCCGGTGATCAAAATGCCCGCCGAAAGGTTGGTCGAGATCATGTCGAACACGTAGCTGAAAAAAATCCACGGCAGAATCGACATGCCCATCCAGTACTTCGGCGGTAAAAGATAGAGCTTGCCGCCCCAGTGGACTCGCACCAGATCGGGCACGAAAAAGGTGCAGGCCACGGCGAGCACGATCACCGCGATGCCCGAAAGGTTCATCACCTGGCGAAAGAGTGGCTTCGCCTCGGGATCGTCGGCATGTTGCAAAAAGAATGGCTGCCAGGCGAAGCGGAAAATCTGGATGAACATCTGAAGCGCCACGCCAAACGCCGCCACCCGTCCGTAGATGCCGGTGATGTCCGACGCCTGAAAACCCGCGCCGTACAACCGCTCGATGTCGTGCTGCGGAATGCGGATCAGGAGATTCCGGTCGATCAGGTGGATCAGGAGGCCAGCGATGCCGGTCGGCACGTAAGGCAGGCCAATGCCGAGCAACTGCCGGTACATGCCGGGCGAGAAAAAGGGCTTGAGATTGTTCAGCACAGGCAGGATGAAAAGCAGGCTGACCAGCGAGCCGAGCGCCTCGCCGATGAAGACGCCGGAGAGTCCCGCACGGAATCCGAGGATGAGCACGAAGGTGCTGATCACGCCGCCGACCACGCCCATGATTTTGGCGAGCGCAAACGGAATCGCCTTGCGCTTCAACCGGAGTTCGGCGAATGGCACCACAAGCATCGTATCGAGAAAGAGGATCGCCGCAGCATACCGGATGAAAAGCCCCGATTCGGGCGCAAGTCCGATGGCGACGGCAATCGACGGCGCGAAGAAGAGCATCAACGCGGCGAAGAGGATCGATGTCACAAAGAGGCTGAAGAAGGCCGTCGAAAACAGCGGTCGTTCATCCTCGTTGCGCTTGATGGCGTCGGAGGCCACCTTCAGATAGGAGGTTTCGAGACCGTAGGTGAACAGGACATTGGCCAAGGCGATGTTGGCATACACCACCGCCTGAATACCGTTGTCGAAGGTGGTCAACTGGTTGGCGTAGAGTGGAACGAGCACATAGTTCAGGCTGCGGGCCAAGATGGTGCTCGCGCCGTAAATGACCGTATCCTTCGCGAGAAGCTTGAGTTTAGAGAACATCCGCTGGGTGGCTGAAGGTAGCTGTCAGTTCTTGCCGGTCGCCGGGCCAGCCGAGCCATTGGTTTTGGCGGCGTCCGCTTTCTGCTGCCGGACGGCCTCCATATCGACCTGGAACTTGCCATCCTTCTGGATGACGGGAATCTTGGAGATCACCTCGCGCAGATGCGCCTGCGCCTCGGCCTGCTGCTGCTTCATCTTTTCAAGCTCCTCGCCCGACAGCCCGACCGGATTGTCCTTGTCGATCAGCGTCTCCTTGAACGATTCGATCTGGAGGTTCTGCTCCATCTTCATGTGATTGACGAACTTGGAGAGAAAAAACATGAGGAGAAAAAAAACCGCCAGGGCAAATCCGAGAATTAAAATCCAGCTCATAATCCGCAGGTTATGGTTAGCATGAACAGTTTCCGGGCGCGGTACAAAGCTGCCGCGTCACGACGCCTCCGCTGGCGACATTCCAGCGTTTTTGGCCCGGGCTTTGAAAATATCATGAATTTTCCGAATTATAGCGCTGATTAGCGGATTAAAAAATGAATATTTCCTGCTTTTGGCGGGAATCGGATTCGCCGTAACAGAAACCATACCGACGATGATGCCGAAACAAGCAGCCACCATCCAGGAAGGGAAAAGCATTCTTCTGCAGGAAGCCGACGCAATCCGCTCGATGAGCGAGCGGCTGGACGAGAACTTTTCCAGAGCGGTCGAACTGATGCTCGGCTGCGCGGGCAAGATCATCATCTCCGGCATGGGCAAATCGGGCATCATCGGCCAGAAGATCGCCGCGACGCTCTCTTCGACCGGCACGACAGCCATCTTCCTCCATCCGGCGGACGCGGCGCACGGCGACCTCGGCGTGGTTTCGGAGCGCGACACGGTCATCTGCCTCTCGAAAAGCGGCATGACCGAGGAGCTGAACTTCATCCTCCCGGCGCTTCGCGAGCGCAAAGCCGCGATCATCGCCTTCACCGGCAACCCGCGCTCCTACCTCGCGATGAACGCCGACGTGGTGCTCGACACCGGCATCGAGCAGGAGGCGTGCCCCTACGATCTCGCCCCAACCACTTCGACCACCGCAATGCTCGCGATGGGCGACGCGCTGGCGATCTGCCTGATGAAAAAGAAAAACTTCACCGACCAGGAGTTCGCCCTCACCCATCCAAAAGGCTCGCTCGGCAAGCAGCTGACCATGCGCGTCGGCGACGTGATGGCAACCGGTGACGCGCTACCGCTGGTGAACGAAGAAGCGACCATCTCCGACCTCATCCTCGAAATGACCTCCAAACGCTACGGCGTCAGCGGCGTGGTCGATGCGGAAGGCCGCCTCACCGGCATCTTCACCGACGGCGACCTGCGGCGGCTGGTACAAACCGGCAACACCTTTCTCGACAAAAAAGCGTCGGAAGTGATGACCGCGAATCCAAAAACCGTCTCAGCCGACCTGCTCGCCAAACAATGCCTCGAAATCCTCGAAACCTGGCGAATCACCCAGCTCATCGTCTGCGACGCAGAGAAGCGCCCGGTCGGAATCGTGCACATCCACGATCTGGTGACGCTGGGGTTGTAGGGAATAAATTGTGAGGAATAAAGGACGGGAAGGACAAACAGGGACAACAAGGACGAACAACGAACGTTTTATTGAAATCAGGTTCAGCGGTGATTGTCACCATGCTGTCATTATATCTTTTTTTCTTTCAAGATCAAGTTCAACGCCATTAAGCGGCGACCGGCGAAAAAATTCCGTCAAGGATTCCTGCTTTCTCATCAAATTCTGATAATCCTTCATCGAAAGCAGAACCGCCGCATCCTTTCCATGCCGCGTAATTGCTTGCGGCCCCTGCTCTTCCGCCTTGCGGACAAGATCGCTGAAATGATTTTTCGCCTTCTGTATCTGCCAATGCTCCATACTCGCCTCCTCTCCTTGAAATTCTGTCCACTCTGGACAGAATAATACGTTTTATCGACAGAATCTCAAACGGACTAAGGCATGTCACTCGTTATTAACGGTATGGTTTGATTAGCTATTTGAGAGTATCCAGTGCCTCCATATTCATGCTGCTCCAGAACGTACGATCCATCAGCGAGAAGCTGTGCCAACTTTTCACTTGCAGGCGCTCATGACCTTCCTTAACAGCTTTGCGCAATTGTTCTGCGCTATCAATTCCAGTGATCCTTGCTAGCTTCTGAAAATGGCGATGCTGTGCAGCTCTTACAAAGAATGGAAACTTAACATTATACGATGAGTAGTGAAGAGTTTGTGGATACCATTGATGAACATCGGTTATAAACGCCATAAGCAAAACGAGCAACTCTGCCTGAATAACATCAGTAAATGGAAGGTCTATTCGATCTGCTTGACGCTTTATAAGTTCTGCTGCTGGAGCATGAAGTCGACGCCCTTCAGGTGCGAGAATCTGTAACGTATCCGAGTAACCATAAAATGCTCCAAATGTTCCGAAACGATTATCTCCATACCATTCGGTCTCTGGTAGGAGATAATGATTTGTAAGAACAAGGTGTAGAATACTTAAAGCCCCCGTCTTGATAAGAGCAGCAATGATATAAAGAAATGTCTCATATACAAAGACACGATGCGCCTCAAACCAAACATCATTCCAAGAATTGACCCCGGCTGGGCGTGACTTCAGGTCCAGCAATCGCTCCAGCATTTCAATCAGCGAATCCCCAAACTCTTCCGTTTGATTGAATTCTGATTCGAGAAGTACCCAATCCAAGATATGGTCACGCACAAGTTTGAGCGTCCCACAGTCCTCTAAAACCCGTTTGCCCATGTTCATCTCGTCAGGCCGTTCCCTAATACGTAAAGCATCCGCATAAGAATAACAGGCATCGAGAAAATCCTGTCGATAAAGCTTAAGTCCTCGCTTCTCTTGAATAATTGCCTGTCTAAGTGCCACAAACTTTGTAACAGCTGGACTAGCTGGAACAGTGTCTTGTGTGGTAATGTAAGTAGGTGCTTTTCCGAGAGATGGTTTATTGTAAGCAGGCTTTCCGTACAAAACACGAATGAGTTTTTCCCAGTTATCATTCGCCGCTTCAGGACTTGAAAAGTCAATCCAGATGCGCGATTTCAGAAAGATCGGAAGACATGGCTCACCACTCTCGTCGAATTCACAGACAACTGGAATAAACTTGGATTGCTGAACCTTAGAGTATACCTCACCAGAAATGATTTGTGATTCAGTACCAACACCTGCTTTTCGCGCATCGGCTTTTGAGGCATACTCCAAATCTGAAAAGACCAATACGTGAGTCACTGATTCATCCGTAACCATCTTCTCCATAAACGCATACTTGTCATCACCTTCATTGAGATCCCAGACATCAAGAACAACATCAACACCGTCGTTCACCATCTGCTCAGCCCACTGGCGAATACGCGCTTGATGACCAGGAGACGACCAACTATAAGAAATAAATGCTCTTGGACTCACAGATACCTCCCTTTTAAGCTGACAATAATAAATACGATATAATACCAAATCGATACTTTATAAGGAAAACAACCGATCAGGAAAAGAGATAAAATGCAAAAAAGGCTGCTCCGGTTTTGCGTCCGGAGCAGCCTTTTTCGTGAATCCTGTCAGTCCTGATCTCAGGCTCTGCCGAGGGCTTTGAGCATGGTGGTGCCGAGGTCGGCGGGGTTTTCGACCATATGGATACCGGCGGCTTCCATCGCCTTGATCTTCTCGTCAGCGGTGCCTTTGCCACCGGAGACGATGGCTCCGGCGTGGCCCATGCGGCGGCCGGGAGGGGCGGTGCGACCTGCGATGAAGCCAACGACCGGTTTCTTGAAGTATTTCTTGATGTACTCGGCGGCCTCCTCTTCGGCGCTTCCACCGATCTCGCCGATCATGACGAGCCCTTCGGTTTCGTCATCCTTGGCGAACATCTTGACCGCGTCGATGAAGCGGGTACCGATGATCGGGTCGCCGCCGATGCCGATGCAGGTGGACTGGCCGAGGCCAACCTCGGTGAGTTGATGCACGGCTTCGTAGGTCAGAGTGCCGCTGCGCGAAACGACACCAATGGTGCCCTTCTTGTGAATGAAACCGGGCATGATGCCAACCTTGGCTTCGCCGGGGGTGATGACGCCGGGGCAGTTCGGGCCAACCAGCACCGCGCCCTTCTCCTGCACGAAGCTGTAGGCTTTCATCATGTCGTTGACCGGAATGCCTTCGGTGATGCAGATAATCACCTTCAGCCCGGCGGCGGCGGCCTCCATGATGGCGTCGGCGGCGAACGGCGCGGGCACGAAGATGACCGTCGCGTTGGCTTCGGCCTTCTCGACGGCCTCGCGAACGGTGTCGAAAACCGGCACCGGACGACAGAATTGATCCTTCTCGTTGCCGTTGTAGATCATTCCGCCCTTGCCGGGAGTGACGCCAGCGACGACGTTGGTGCCGTATTCGAGGATCTGCGAGGTGTGGAAGGTTCCCTCGCCGCCGGTGATTCCCTGGACGACCAGGCGGGTATCTTTATTGACCAGTACGCTCATATGCCGATATTCGTTTTGGTGATGAAAAAGCCGTCAGTTCGACGGGACTGCCTGACACAAAGTCTGGAGATGGCGGGCGATGCCGAGCATCTTGCCCTCCTCGAAAAAGTTGCAGATCAGGTGGACGCCAACCGGCAGGCCGAGGCTGTCGAAGCCGACCGGCACGCTGATGGCGGGCATTCCGACGATGCTGGCCGGTACAGTGAAAACGTCAGCCAGATACATTTCGAGCGGGTTGTCCATCTTGTCGCCGATGCCGAAGGGCGGGAAGGGCGAGGTCGGCCCGAAGATTACGTCAACCTTCTCGAACGCTTCGCGGTATTTGTCCTGAAAAACGCGACGCACCTGCTGCGCTTTTTTGTAGTAGGTATCGTAGTACCCCGCCGAGAGCACGTAGGTGCCGAGCATAATGCGGCGCTTCACCTCCGCGCCGAATCCCTCGGTGCGCGAGTTGACGTACATGCTCGAAAGGTCGGGCGAGTCGGGGGAACGGTAGCCGTAGCGCGCGCCGTCGAACCTCGCGAGGTTCGAGGAGGCTTCGGCGGTGACGAGAATATAATACGCTGCGATGGCGTAATCGCTCTCCGGCAGGTCGATCTCGACCAGCTCCGCGCCCGCCTCTTCGAGCTTTTTCAGCCCCGCCTTGACCACTCCGGCCACGTCGGCGTTGAGATCGTCCGGGAAAAAGGCACGCGGCACGCCGATGCGCAGACCTTCGACGGAGACATGATCCATCGTCATGTCGTACTCCGGCACGTCGTGATGCGACGAGGTCGCGTCATGCTCGTCCTTTCCGGCGATGACGCCGAGCACGAGCGCCGCGTCGTCGCAGTTGGCAGCGAGCAGACCGATCTGGTCGAACGAAGAAGCGAAGGCCACGAGGCCGTAACGCGAGATGCGACCGTAGGTTGGCTTGAGTCCGACGATGTTGCAGAAGCCCGCAGGCTGGCGAACCGAGCCGCCGGTGTCGGAGCCGAGCGCCACCATGGCGAGATCGTTAGCCACCGCCGCTGCCGAGCCGCCGGAGCTGCCGCCGGGCACGCGGGTATTGTCGTAGGGATTGGGCACCGGGCCGATGGCGGAGTTCTCGTTGGAGCTGCCCATGGCGAACTCGTCCATGTTGGTGCGCCCGACGAAAATCGCATCCTCGGCCAGCATCCGCTCGATCACCGTGGCGTCGTAGACGCTTTCGTAACCCTGCAAAATCTTCGAGGCGCAACCGAGCGGCGCACCCTTTATGGCGATGTTGTCCTTGATGGCAATCGGCATACCGAAGAGCTTGCCTGGAGTTTCGCCGCGCTGAAGCTTGGCATCGAGCTCACGGGCGCGGGCCATCGCCTCGTCATGAAACACGGCGGTGAAAATATTGTCGTCTCGATGCGTATCGATTCGCTGTAAATAATCTGAAATTACCTGCTCGCAAGTGAACTCACGCGAGAGCAGTCTGGACCTGAGGTCCTGATAACCATGAAACTGCACGTCTGATCGGCTGAATTTTTTGTTGAAGATCGTTCATCTGCATGTCGCGGCGGGACAACAACTCCTGCGGATAGAGGGCGCTGCCGGCCGGAAGAGTCCAGGGGGCTCTGCCGCCATGAAGTTTGTATAATAATAAATAACTGTCTATAATTCAATTTCATGGAGATTGCGAGCGCCGAGGACAGAAAGATGTCCCGCCCGATAGCCGCAAGTTCCGATGGACAGCATCAACCCTTGGAATCTTCTACTCTTACATGCCCCAGTGGTTCAAATCGAAATCAGATCCTGAAGACATCAGAATTCAGGATACGCTGAAATCATCCTGCGTGCTTCCCAGGCACATCGGCATTATCATGGATGGAAATGGTCGTTGGGCAAAGCGAAAAGGCAAAACCCGCATCGCGGGCCATGTGGCTGGCGTCGAGTCGGTAAGGGATGTCGTGGAGGCGTGCTGCCAGCTTGGCATCGGCTACCTGACTCTGTTTACCTTTTCCATCGAGAACTGGAGAAGGCCCAAGCTCGAAATTTCAGCCCTGATGCGCCTGCTCATCAAGGTGCTCAGAAAAGAGACCCCCCAGTTGCGTGAAAACAATGTGCGGCTGGAGGTTATCGGCGACCTGAGCCTGGTGGCCAATGATGTGCGTCAGACCATCGAGGAGACCATGACGCAAACCAGGGATAACACCAAGTTGACCCTGACCATCGCCCTGAGCTACAGCGGCAAGTGGGACATCACCGAAGCTTGCCGGAAGATCGCCAGACAGTCGAAGGCGGGCGCGCTCGATCCCGAAACCATCGATGAAAATTTGTTTGCCTCTTTTCTTTCAACGGCATCGTTTCCCGATCCGGAATTGTTGATACGCACGAGCGGAGAGTCACGCATCAGCAACTTCATGCTCTGGCAAAGCGCCTATTCAGAAATCATCTTCACCAGCACCCTCTGGCCCGATTTCCGGCGAGGTCAACTCTACGACGCCATACGCGAGTTTCAGAACCGTGAACGGCGGTTTGGCCAGATCAGCGAGCAAATCAAGACAACTGCATAGAACGCGCCGAACCGAAACACAGAACCATTCAGCTATTTCATGAAAACGACACCATTTCCACCAGACAGGTTATCAGCGATCCTGATCGTTCTGGCACTGCTCGACTTCCCGTCAGCTTCAGTCTCAGCGAAAGAGAAGAAAATGCCTTCGGCTCTTGCAAAAGGCTCCGTTCTGGCAAGTCCGGCTTCGTCAGCCATCCCCGAGACTCGAACCCTCACCATCCGGGAAATAACGTTCAGCGGACTCAAAACCGTCAAGGAGCCTGAATTACTGAAAAGTCTGCCGATCAAGGTCAACGACCAGATCACCGTACCCGGTCAAGAGATTCCAGGCGTATTGCAGTACCTGTGGAACCTGCAATATTTCAGCAATATCAAAATCGAGCAGACCGATCTTGGCGGCGACAACATCAAGCTGACCTTCGTCGTTACCGAGTTCCCCGTACTCGAAAACGTCGATTTCCAGGGCAACCACAAATTCAAAACGAAGGAGTTGCTGAAAACCGCCAATCTGAACACCGGACGGCGCGTTAGCAACCAGGAGCTTTTGAACGCCACGAACAAGATCGAAAAAGAGTACGCGGCGAAAGGCTACCTGACGGCTGGTGCGGAATACAGCCTTCAGAGCAGTGGCGACAACAAGGTCAAGGCGGTTTTCACCATTCACGAAGGCTCGAAGGTCGTTATCGAAAAAATCCGCTTCCACGGCAACAGCGCCTTCAAGGAGGGCAAGCTCCGGGGCGTACTCAAGGAGACTTCGCAGAACTCCTGGTGGCGGAAAATTTTCGGCCAGCCGAAGCTCGACAAGGACAAGTACGACGAAGACAAAAACCAGCTGGTTGAATTTTATCGCGACAATGGCTATCGCGACGCACGCATCGTCAAGGATACGATAACCTACACGGAAGATAAAAAAGGGCTGATCCTCGATATTTACGTCGAGGAGGGACCGAAATATCATATCCGCAATATCAGTTGGATCGGCAACACAAAGGATTTCGCGACCACCGACATTCTCAACACCACCTTCAGCATCAAAAAAGGCGATCTGTACAGCGCGAAAAAAATCAACGAGCGGCTCAATTTTTCGCAGGATCATACGGACGTCAGCTCGCTTTACCTCGACCGAGGCTACCTCTCCTTCAGGGCGCAGATGGAAGAGAAGGTGGTGCAACCGAACCTGGTCGATCTGGTCATCACCCTTACCGAAGGCGACCCTTACACGCTGAACATCATCGACATCAAGGGCAATACAAAAACGAAGGATCACGTCATCCGGCGGGAACTCTATACCGTTCCGGGCGAAACCTTCAGTCGGCAGAATGTCGTCAGAAGCATCAGGGAGCTCTCCATGCTGAACTATTTCGATCCTGAAACCCTGACGCCGGACATCCAGCCGAACCAGAAAAACGACACAGTCGATCTGACCTACAACGTCACCGAGCGGCAGACCGACACCTTCAACGCCGCCGTAGGATACAGCGCGTCGAGCGGCGGCACCGGCTCGCTCGGCCTGACCTTCAACAACTTCTCGCTGGGCGACATGTTCAATCCCTCGGCATACCGTCCCCTTCCTCACGGCGACGGGCAGAAACTCTCTCTGCAATGGCAGTTCGGATCGAACAACTACCGAACCCTTTCACTCTCGGCGAGCGACCCGTGGGCATTCGGCACCCATACCTCCATCGGATTCACTGCATTTAAAACCCGGCAGAGTTACGACCTGACCACCACCAGTGATGACTCCACGATGAAAACGATCGACCAGTATGGCGCCAACCTTTCCATCGGACGACGGCTCACCTGGCCAGACGACTATTTCGCTATCAGCTGGCGCCTCGGCTATCTGCATACCCAGGGAGGTTTCGTCAGCTTCCTGAACGAAACAAACTCTCCTGACAAGGCCGAGGAGTTCTCGATCACCCAGACCATCAGCAGAAACAGCATCGACAACCCGATCTATCCGCGGCATGGAAGCAAAAATGTCTTTACCGCGCAGCTTGCCGGCGGCGTGCTGCCTGGCACGATCAACTTCTACAAACTGATCGGCACGTCGAGCTGGTTCTTGCCGGTATCACGCAACCTGGTCGTCAACGTCTCGGCGCAGCAGGGATACCTCGACACCTTCAGCAAAGGGGATTACATCCCGTATACGAACTACTTCTACATGGGCGGAAGCGGCATGTCATCCCTGCCGACTATCCCGCTTCGAGGTTATCCCGACCACAGTCTTGGCGAACAGTTCAGTGGCGAAACCGACCTGTATGGCGGCAAAATCTACTCGAAATTCACGACCGAACTTCGCTATCCGCTGACGCTGAATCCGTCGGCAAGCATCTATGCACTGGTTTTTGCCGAAGCGGGCAATCTCTGGGCGAGCGGCTCGACTTTCGACCTGACCGATCTGAAGAAATCGGCAGGCGTTGGCCTGCGGCTCTATCTGCCAATTATTGGCCAGATCGGCATCGACTACGGGTACGGCTTTGATTCCATTCCATCCGATGCGACCAAAAAGTCACAGGGCTGGAGCTTCACCTTCTCGTTCGGGCAGCCCAACGACTGATTCCTTTCTTCCGCAAACGGAAAAAGCCATGACTGATTCAATGCAGCCATGGCTTTTTTATTGCTTCCTGAAAACTCTTCCAGTCGAACTTCCGGTCAAAGCGAACTTTCGCCGCCTTCCCTGAGACGCGAAAGCTCATCGCGGATTCTCGCCGCCTCCTCGTAATCTTCGCGATTGATCGCATCGGCGAGCTTCCGATCCAACTCCGCAGCGCGAGACTCCCGTTGGACGGGTTGCTCCTCCCTTTCCTGCTGTTCGACCACCTCGTCGGCAGGCGACGACTCTTCCTCCTCCTCTTTCTGCCGCTCCTCGACGATGCCCGCTTCGTTCATGATCTCTTCCGACACGTAGATCGGAGCGCTGAAGCGCACCGCGATGGCGATGGCGTCGCTCGGCCTGGCGTCGATCTCGTGCACGACGCCGTTCATTTCGCAGATCACTTTAGCGTAGAAGGTTTCGTTGTGCAGCTCGTCGATGAAAACTTCGTTGACATGAAGATCGAAAGCATCGGCGACCTGCTTGAACAGGTCGTGGGTGAACGGACGGGGCGGTTTGATGTTCTCGAGCTTGAGCGCGATAGCCTGCGCCTCGAACCCGCCGATGATAATCGGCAACTTGCGCTTGCCTTCCACTTCATAAAGAATCAGGGCATACGCGCCGTTTGTATGAGGACTCGTTGACAATCCGAGAATATCCACCTGAAGTTTGTGCATAATGCGGAAACAGTTATCGTTGCAGCGTGAACGTAGCGATTGCTTGTCTCTTCAACCGAAAAGTACGTTTAAACATTTCTTGATCAAAGAAGTATGACGCTTCAGGACGCCCTGAACGGCTCTGGATGCTCGATCGCGAGGCTCCAGCACGACAGCAAAAAAGCCGCGTGCTGCGGCTCTTTTGCTTCTATGTGCCCGAGAGGAGATTCGAACTCCTACACCTAACGGCGCCACCCCCTCAAGATGGTGTGTCTACCAATTCCACCACTCGGGCATTCTGTATGCAGTTCAGAGAACAAACTCTGTACCCAGTGAGAATAGAAGGACTCGAACCTTCGACCCTCTGCTTAAAAGGCAGATGCTCTACCGACTGAGCTATATTCTCAACCAAGCTTTCCGGCTTCTTAAAAGCCTACTTGTTCTGGTACCTCAAACGCTTCTTGTGCCTGTTCTTACGGCGCATTTTCTTGCGTTTGTGCACGGCCATCTTATGGCGTTTTCTTTTTTTTCCGCAGGGCATTAATATTCTTTCCTGTGTTTTAGAAGGCAGGTAATATAGGGACTTGACCCTATTTCACCAAACAAAAAATTAAACGAAACTTTTTTTCCAAGGTAACGGCTTCAGGACGGACATGCAGCTCCGCCCCTGCAAAGCCATTATCAACTATCCATTGTCAATTGTCAGGCGTTCATGTATTTGAAGAACTCCCTGTTGTCCTTGGTCTCGACGATCTTTTCGCGCATGAACTCCATGCATTCGATGGGGTTTTTGTCGCCGAGGTACTTGCGGAGCAGCCAGGTGCGCGACAGCTCCTCCTGCGTGAAGAGCAGCTCCTCCTTGCGGGTGCCCGAGCGGAGAATGTCGATGGCCGGGAAGATTCTGCGCTCCGACAGACGGCGGTCGAGCAGAAGCTCCATGTTGCCGGTACCCTTGAACTCCTCGAAGATCACGTCATCCATGCGCGAGCCAGTATCGACCAGCGCCGTGGCGATGATCGTGAGGCTACCCCCCTCCTCGATGTTTCGGGCCGCGCCGAAGAAGCGCTTCGGCTTGGTCAGGGCGTTGGCGTCGATACCGCCGGAGAGAATCTTGCCGGAATGCGGGATGATGGTGTTGTGCGCACGGGCGAGCCTCGTGATGGAGTCGAGCAGGATCACCACGTCGTGACCCACCTCGACCATCCTCTTCGCCTTCTCCAGCACCATGTCGGCCACCTGCACGTGGCGTTCCGGGTCTTCGTCGAAAGTCGAGCTGACCACCTCCGCCTCCACGCTGCGGGCCATGTCGGTCACCTCCTCGGGGCGCTCGTCGATGAGCAGCACAATCAGATAAACCTCGGGATGATTCTTGATGATGGCGTTGGCTATCATCTGCAAGAGAATGGTCTTACCGGTCTTCGGCTGGGCGACGATCAGGCCGCGCTGCCCTTTGCCGATTGGCGTGAAAATATCCATGATGCGCCCCGAGTACTCGCTCTGGCGGGTTTCGAGCTTGATGCGCGTATGGGGAAAGAGCGGCGTGAGGTTCTCGAAGAACGGGCGCTCGCGGGTCACTTCGGGGTCCTTGCCGTTGATGGTGTTGATCTTCAGCAGGGCGAAGAAGCGCTCCCCCTCTTTTGGCGCCCGTACCTGGCCGGAGACGGTATCGCCGGTGCGCATGTTGAAACGCTTGATCTGCGAGGGTGAAACGTAAATATCGTCGGGAGAGGAGAGATAGTTGTAGTTCGATGAGCGCAGGAAACCGTACCCTTCCGGGATGACCTGCAAAACTCCGGTATTGACCATCACCTGCCCGCTTTCGGGATCGGGGTTTTTCAAAGACTGAGCTTCAATGATCTTGTAGATCAGCTCCTCCTTCCGAAAACCGGCGGTAATCACGCCAAGCTCTTTTGCTATGGCATTGAGTTCATGAACCTTCTTCTTCTGGAGTACATTGATATCCAGGCCTTTGGTTACCGAATTGTTCGACATTGCTGATTGGTCAACGCTTAATGGTTAAGTATGCAGTAAAAGAACTGCCTCATGCGTAATCACTGAGGAGAAACAACGGGATCATCGTCGATGGCCGCCGGATATGGTGAGTAACACCTTCGATCCTGTAGAAAGCGACATGAAAATGAGAAAAGAAGCCGTATGAGGTAAGATGGTATGTATTGTATTTACCAGGAGAAGCGCCAGCGGAAGGCTCCCGCCCTGGCCGGTGAATCTCAGAGGACAACACGAATATAAGACATTTTATGTAAAAAAATATGGATCATATCACCCCTGTGGCTACCCCGGCTGAGCTGAACCGCTCCATCGCCAAGACCTCTCCGGCCAGGTAAAACGAGCCGGTCACCAGAATCATGTCGCCTGGTTCGACGCGACTATCGAGAAATTCCAGCGCCTCGGCGGAGGTGCCGCGCGAGCTGACCTGCTGCGCCCCGGCCTCCGCGCACAACCGCGCCAGCTCCTCCGCCGGAAGGCTTCGCTCCGTCGGCAGCTCCACGGCGACGATTTCGTCGGCCACCGGCGCGATATGGTTGACGATACCGGCGGCATCCTTGTCGGCGGCGACGCCGATAATCACGTAAAGAAAGCGGAAACAGTTTCGAAGCTCCAGAATCGACTGCGCGGTTCTTTGCATACCGTCGGGATTGTGCGAAACATCGAGCATCACCACGGGTTTGTCGGCAATGCGTTCGAGCCGCGCCCGGTAGCCGAAAGCGCCGAGCCGCGGAAGTCCCGTCTCGATATGCTCCCACGAAACGCCGAGCGAGCGCGCAGCCATGATGGCAAGACAGACATTCGGCGCATGAAACGAGCCGGTCAGCGCGGCACGAATCTGGCGCGGCTCGCCGTCATCGAGGGCGATGCGCAGAGCGAGGGAACCCGGACAAACCTCCTCCACCGACCACTCCGCGTCACGCTCGACCTGGTGCAGCTCCGCGCCCGCCGCTTCGGCGGCATCGCGGATCGGCCCGAACGCCTCCTCCGCTTCGGCGGAGACGGCAGTGAAGACGCGCGAACCCGGCTTGATGATCGCCGCTTTCTCGCCCGCTATTTCGCGCAGGCTTCCACCGAGCCACTCGGTGTGATCCATGCCGATGCTCGGGATGATCACGATGTCAGACTGTACGACGTTGGTCGCGTCGAGGCGGCCTCCCATGCCGGTTTCGAGCACCGCCGCATCGACCCCCTCGTCGGCAAAAAAGGCGAACGCCATCGCGGTGGTAGCCTCGAAAAAGGTCGCCCCAACCTCGATGACCGCCGGTTGCAGCTTCGCGCAATAGTCGGCGACCCGCTCCTGGCTGATCTCTTGGCCGTCGATGCGAATCCGCTCCGTGAAATCGACGAGGTGCGGCGAGGTGAAGAGGCCGGTTTTGCGGCCCGACGCTTTGAAGATCGACGCCATGCACGAGGCGACCGTGCCTTTGCCGTTGGTTCCGGCGATGTGCACGATGGTGCCGAGTCGCCGCTCAGGATGGCCGAGCGCGTCGAGCAGCGCCCCGATTCGTTCGAGGCCGGGTTTGATGCCGAAGCGGTGAAGGGGGAACAGAAAATCGATAGCTTGCTGGTAATCCACAGTATCGTCAGGAGTTGTTGTGAATGGCGGTGAGCGCGGCCCTGACCAGCGCTTCGACCGACAGGCCGGGCGTCGATTCGAGCACGGCGGAGACCGCCTTCTGCGCGGTCTGCCTCGGGAAGCCGAGCGTCATGAGTGCCGCCAAAGCATCTTCGTTCAACTGGATGGCGTGAGGCGCGCCCGCCGACTTGCCGGTGGCCGCTGGCTGGATTTTGAGAATCTTGTCTCGCAGTTCGAGAATGATGCGGGCGGCGGTTTTCTTGCCCACGCCGGTGATGCCGTAGAGCGTTTCAGGACGGTTCGCGACAATCGCCTCCTGCACCTCGCTCACGCTGAGGCCCGACAGCACGGCCATCGCCAGCTTCGGCCCCACGCCGCTGATGGTGAGCAGCAGGCGGAAAAGCTGAAGCTCCTCCTCGTCGAGAAATCCGAAAAGCTGCTGGCCGTCCTCGCGGACGTAGTGATGGGTGAAGAGACGCACCTGGCTCCCCTCCGGGGGCAACCGGCGGCTCGTGCCGGACGAGATGTGCAGAAGATACCCGATGCCGGATACCTCGACAACCGCCTCCTCGC
>JAAXXD010000024.1 GCA_013334655.1 Chlorobaculum sp.
TGCCTTTTGCTGTAAGAAACACTTTCGACCTCTCGAAGGCACCCTCTCCTGATATTCTAAAGAAGTTTCGCTTTACTTCAAAATAATTTCTGAGCGCCTCGGCGGCAGGCTCTCCAAGCGGCACGATCCGCTGTTTTCGCCCCTTTCCGGTCACTTTCAGAAAGCCGTGCGCGAGATCGACATCGGCGGTTTCCAGGCCGGTCACCTCCGACAGGCGCAGACCACAGCCGTAAAGCACTTCGAGCACCGCGCGGTCCCGTGCCAGCTCGAACGCCAGCTCTTCGGTTTTTTGTCGATCTTCGTCGCCAGCGCTTTTCGCATCTGGCGGCATGAACTGATCGAAAAGTCGCGACGCTTCATCTTCGCTCAGGAAATCGGGAATTTTCCGGTCGAGCCTCGGAGTCAGCACCAGCGAAAGCGGCGAGTGTTCGATACGTCCGGTGTCGAGCAGATAGCGATAGAAGCTTTTGACCGAGGCAAGTTTGCGGGCAATCGAGCGTGGTTTGACGCCGCTGTCAAGCAGATGGCCCATGAATCGCCGCACATCGGGCACCTCGACCAGCTCCGGATCGACCGAGGCAAGATCGTCGAGGCCGCTCTCCTCTTTCAAAAACTCAAAAAACTGGATCAGATCGGTACTGTAAGCCGTTACCGTTTTGGGTGAAACGTTACGGGCCGATTCGAGATGCCCGAGAAACGGCACGAGCCAGCGGCAACGGGCCACCTCCTTTTTCGCGAATCGGGCAGGGGTGTTGCTCTTCATGAGACCACAAGACTGACGAGGAACTCTCTCTCTTTGATATAATACAACCGTCCATCCTTCATGAGAAAACTGTTGAAAACCGGCATCGGTTCCCCTGAAGCCATCACCGCTTCATGGATGAGACGCTCACCCTCGGCAACGCTCAGCGTGGCTTCCCAGCCAGGAACACCCTCCGCGCCGATCTCGATCCGGTGATGCACCGTGACGCACGACGCGCCGAGGCAGATGCGCTCGACGTGACCCAGCTCATCGAATGCCGCGTCGGGCAGCAGAATTCGCTGCCGCTCCTCCTCGCTCTCCGCCGCGTCGCGAAGCTGGTTGGGGCGCTCGTGCGCCGTGCCGAGATGTTCGATCTCGCGACCGGTCAGCGGATCGAGCAGGTAGAAGTCCCGCTCGGGAAAACCCGCGAAAACGATTGAGCGGTACACGAGCAAAGCGTCGCCAAGATTGGCCGTGAAGGCGAGATCGGGACGGCTCCAGGCGACGCTGTTCCGCGGCAGATTGAGCGCCCAGATGCCCAGATGCTCCGGGCTTCCCGGCTGAAAGGCGTGGCAGAAGAGCAGACCGCCGTGAACCGTTTCAAGACCGATCATCCAGCCATCGCCAACAAGGGTCTCTTTTTCGTCCCCGGCGGTCAGCAAGAAATCATCGCACAGCACGCGCCCGGTGGAGGATTCGAGGCAAAAGAAGGACGCCTTGCGCTCCTGCGGAAAACGCTTGAGACCCATCACCGTATCGTCGCTGAACATCAGTTGCCAGATGAGCGCGCCGTGCCCGCCATGCCACGACCACAATTGTCCGGGGGCGGGCTGATCCGGACGATCTCCTGAAGCTCCCGGTTTCATGCCGTCCCCCTTTGCAGTTTGTAGATGGTCACGGCTACCGTCTGGTCGCCTTCGGCGTCGAACATGCGCGTCTCGGAAATCTCGAATCCGTTTTCGTGCACCAGTTCGAGAAACTGCTCGGCGAGCCGCCTTCTCGGATCGGCAATGTAGGCCGCCCCGCCGGGAGCAAGCAGCGCGTCGATGGCCGTGACGATGGGCAGCAGATTGACCCGCTCGTAAAGCACATCGGCGGCGATGACGGCATCGAACTTCTCGCTTCCCTTGACAAGACGCCAGTCGAGGCGAGCGGTATCGAGCGCGACGCGATTGCGCATGGCGTTGTAAGCGACGAACTTCAGCGCCTCGGTCGAGTAGTCGGTGCAGAGCACGCTCGCGCCGCTCTTTGCGGCGGCGATGCTCGCCATGCCGACCCCGGCCCCGAGTTCGAGCACCGACTTTCCGGCCAGCTCCTTCCGCTCCATGATCTGGCGCGAGAGCGTGACGGCGGCGGGCCAGATTTCCGCCCAGTAGGGCATCTGCTCGTCCTTCAGAAACTCCTCGGGCGAGATGCGGTCGAGCAGCGCGTAACTGTCGAGCACGCTCAGAAAGGTGAAATCGCTCTCCCCGAAGCGGTGGGCGACCTCCCGAAGATCGTATTCGGCGGCAAGCTCCACGTGAAGACGAATCAGTTCATCGTCAATGGCCGCGTCCGAACGCCCGGACACCGGCACGGTATATCTTTCAAAAGGCATGAATGAAACTTCTGATGGTAAAACTTCGTCACGAATTTAATGAATATCGCATCCGTTTTCTATTTTGCAGCGCTCATGACCATCACTTCAACCCACACAGCAATACCCATGAACAAAGAGATCATCGAAGTCTTCGACAACACCTTTCCCGACCGGGACTACACCATCGAGATCGTCAACCCCGAATTCACCTCGGTCTGCCCCAAAACCGGCCTGCCTGATTTCGGCACGATCACTATCAACTACGTGCCCGACAAAAGCTGCATCGAGTTGAAGTCTCTCAAATATTACTTCCTCGAATTCCGAAACGCCGGAATCTTCTACGAGAACATCACGAACAGGATTCTCGACGATCTGGTCGAAGCCTGCCAGCCGAGAAGGATGACCGTCAAAACCGAGTGGAACGCCAGAGGCGGCATCACCGAAACCGTCACCGTCAGCTACAGCAAAAGCCAGCCGTAACCCTCCCAACGCAGAGCGCCCCGGAAATCCGGGGCGCTTCTGAGATACAATCTCCGATGTGAATTCCCTGCGGAATCAGAACTTTTCGTGGAGCCAGATACCGATAGTGTTGGCATCATCGTCGCTGATACCGGAACCGGGGAAGCCCTGCATACGCTTGACGATCAGGTTGACCTGACCGGTCTTCTTGTACTTGGTGCGGAAAAGATCCGATACGGAATCAAGCGTGTGGCACTTGTTGCAACGGGTATCTGTCAGCGTCTTGGCGGCGGCAAAATCGAATCCCGCCGGAGCCGGAGGAACGTCGCTCTTGGCGGCGGGCTTGTTGAGGAACTCTTTCAGTTCTGTAACCGTACGGATGTACTTGCCTTCCACCGTGGTGGTGCGTCCCTGCTCCCAGTAGACCCTGAGGCTGAAGAACATCACCATGACGATCACGAAGATGCTCAGCGGGAAGCTCAGGAACCACTTGTCGCTGATAGCGCCGGACATCTTGCCGATGCCCATGATAACCAGAGAAGCGCAGAAAATGAGAAGGAACCATCCCATGAACGACCTCAGCGGAGTAAGGAGGGCGGAATGATTCGGTGCTGGAATGTAGCCAGTCAGAAAAGATACGGAGAAGAACAACGCTCCCATTAAGACAGCCCCGCCTATCGCGAGCGCAATAAGCTTACCGTTAGAATTTTTTTCCATGACAGGTAATGGATTTGGTGTTAGCCGCTTGCAAGAATTTATTGTGAAAGATAAACATTCTTGACAAAGGGGGCAAACATTTAAGCCTAAAAAGCGTCAAACATTACCGATAATCCCGGAGGTGTGGGATTCACCATTTTGCTTGCAGCCCCGCGGAACGTATGTTTCAAAGCTGTATAAGCTTTTGCCCAACCAGAAGTCCCTCTTAGCATGATTACCTCCACGACCAGCGTCGTCGATTTCGACAAAGCCTCGCTCGACTTCCAGTACCTCCTCGACTGCTTCACCGAAGTGTTGCAGGAACTCGGTCAGGAGGCGCTTGCCCAACACCTTCTCGGCGAGAGCAAAACGCCTATCGCGGAATTCGGCCGGGCGGAACGGGCCATCCAGGCGTGGTCGATCGTCTTCCAGTTGCTGAACATGGCCGAGGAGAACTCCGCCGCGCAGTACCGCCGCCGTCTCGAATCGAACGAAGGCGTCGAAGCGCTCAGCGGTCTCTGGGGCGAGGCGTTGCGCCACCTGAAAAGCCTCGGCGTCACTGAAGCCGAAATCGCCGCCGAGCTGCCCGAAATCGAGGTGGAGCCGACTCTCACGGCGCATCCGACCGAAGCCAAACGCCGCACGGTGCTCGAACAGCATCGCGAACTCTACCTGCTGCTCGTCAAGCGCGAGAACCGCATGTGGACGCCTGCCGAAAGGGATAAAATCCGCGCCGACATCAAGCTGGTGCTCGAACGGCTCTGGCGCACCGGGGAAATTCTGTTCGAAAAACCGGAGGTCAGCTCCGAACGGCAGAATGTGCTGCACTATCTGCACTCGATCTTCCCGGACGTGATGCCAATTCTCGACAATCGGCTCGAAAAGGCGTGGAGTGTGGCCGGTTTCGATCCGGCAACCACCGCCGATCCGCGCAACCTGCCGCGCCTCAGCTTCGGGAGCTGGGTTGGCGGCGACCGCGACGGGCATCCGCTCGTGACCGCCGAAACCACGCAGGAGACGCTCCGGGAGATGCGCGGCCACGCGCTCCGGCTCGTGCGCTGCAAGCTCGAACGGCTCGCCTCGCGACTCAGCCTTTCGGGGCGCTTCCAGTCACCCTCGGGAGCAATGGAGGAGCGCATGGAAACATTGCGCCAAAAGCTCGACGGCGAAGGGACGGCGGCCTTCGAGCGAAACCTGCACGAGCCGTGGCGGCAGTTCGTCAATCTTATGATAGAAGCGCTGCCCGATGAGGGCGCGACCCGTTTCGACGGCAAGCCGGAACATGAACGCTACTGCTACCACCGCCCCGCCGAGCTGCTCGCCGACCTGGAGCTGATGATGACCTCCCTCTCGGCCATCGACGCTCGGAACATCGCGCTGGGCGACGTCGCGCCGGTCTATCGCATCGCGCAGACCTTCGGCTTCCACCTCGGCCGACTCGACATCCGCCAGAACAGCCGCTTCCACGACCTCGCCCTTTCGCAGCTCATGACGGCAGCGGGCCTCGACGGCAAGAGCTTCCCTGAATGGAGCGAAGTGGCGCGGCTTGAGTTCCTTGATCGCGAGCTGCTTTCGCCCCGTCCGTTCACCCATCCCGACATGCACGCCGGGCCGGAAGCCGAAACTGTGCTCGCCTGCTACCGCGTGCTCTTCGACCACTACCGGCAGTTCGGCCCCGACGGCATCGGCTCGCTGATCGTCAGCATGACACGCAACCTCTCCGACCTGCTCGTCATCTACCTCTTCGCCCGCGAGGTCGGCCTCATGGCGACGCACGGCGACGGCGACGCCTGCCCGATTCCGGTGGTGCCGCTCTTCGAGACCATCGATGACCTCGAACGCAGCCACGAGATTCTTGACCGCTTCCTCTCCCACCCGGTCACGCGCCGCAGCATCGCATTGCAGCAGGAGTTGCACGGGCGCAAGAAACCGGCGCAGCAGGTGATGGTCGGCTACAGCGACAGCAACAAGGACGGCGGCATCGTCGCCAGCCTCTGGAGCCTCTATCGCGCCGAAGAGCGGCTGATCGAGGCGGGACGGAAGCACGGCGTCGATGTTCTCTTTTTCCACGGACGCGGCGGCAGCATCAGCCGCGGCGCGGGGCCGACGCACCGCTTCATCCGGGCGCAGCCGCATGGTTCGCTCGACGCCGGACTCCGCGTCACCGAGCAGGGCGAGACCATCGCGCAGAAATACGCCAACCGCATCAGCGCGGCGTATAATCTCGAACTCTTCCTGGCCGGAGTCGCCGAAGCGCGGCTCGACCACCGCAAGGAGGGCTACCGCCGCCACCCGAACGAACAGGCGATGGACCTGCTCGCCCGCAGCAGCAACAAAGCCTACCGGCAGCTCATCGAAACCGATGGCCTGCTCGACTTCTTCCGCCAGGCCACGCCGATCGACATCATCGAATCGAGCCGCATCGGCTCGCGACCTTCGCGCCGCACCGGACGCCAAAGCCTCGAAGACCTCCGCGCCATTCCGTGGGTTTTCAGTTGGAACCAGGCCCGCTTCGCCATCTCCGGATGGTACGGCGCGGGCACGGCGCTCGAAGAGCTGCGCGTCACCGACCCCGGCACCTTCGAGGTGATGCGCCAAAGCGACTTCTCCTGGGCGCCCTTCCACTATATTATTAACAACATCGCCACGAGCATTTTGTCGGTCGATCCCTGGATCATGGAGCAATACGCCTCGCTGGTGGAGGATCGAATCATCCGCGAAAACCTCCTCGGCATGATCCAGGCGGAATACCTGCGCACGATGCGCCTGCTCGACCTCCTCTACGGCGGCCCGCTCAGGGAAAAGCACTTCAACGTCGCCCGATTCATCGAAACCCGCCAGGAGGGCCTCGGCAAACTCCACCGCTTGCAGATCGACCTCCTCAAAAGCTGGAGAGCCGCCAAAGCCACGGGCGACGAACAGCAATCCGACGCCCTGCTTCCCGAGCTGCTGCTCACGGTAAATGCGATTTCGGGAGGATTGAGAACGACGGGTTAAAAATGAGCGCATTGATTGACCGGAATAAGATGCATAACAAAATCAGCACTTTCCGGTCAATGCAAATTCCTTTTGAGGGTGGACTGGAAAGCTTCAATGCCGTTGAAGCTTTATAAGGAATCAAAGCGATAGCTTCATCCAACGGAAACGAAAAGCAGAAAGGTTATTCGGACTTTGTGAGCCGGGGGATTTGTGGGGGCGTCTATCGATGCGATAGAGGTAGAGAAGCGGCGACGTATTGCTGATGTCTTTAGGCATGAGCTTTTTCGAGGTCATCGAGTTCCGCCGCTAATGGGAAAACCTTGTAGCGATCCAAACTGAGCAAAAATTCGACCCTCGACATGCCCGCGAGTTCGGAGGCGCACCCGGAAGATAACCTGCCCATTTCAAATAACTTGACCGCCGCCACCATGCGAAGCTCACGCCCGAAAGATTCCGCATCAGTCTTTTCGGCAAGAAGAATCTTGTCTGGAATTTCAATCGTAATCTGCTGAAGACTCATTTTTCTCTCCAAATTTTAACGCTGAATTCAACCCTGCGCTTTCTGGTGCCAGCCAGATGTCATCAACGCTTGCCAGCGCATATGAGTTGCATGAAGGGCAGGTAATCCGGTGCGGTTCTCTTTGGGCACAGGTCCCGGGAACTTGGCTTTGAAGCGTCGTTGTTATAACTTTGTATTGACAATATCAGGACTATCCAGATGCCACAATGATCAAGCAACTGACAAAACACGGGAACAGCATGGCGATGGTTATCGAAAAACCGATCCTCGAACTGATCGGTGCCGATGCCGACACTCCGTTTAAAATCACGACGGACGGCCAGGCACTCATTCTCACGCCGCTGAAAAAGGCCGAAGAAAGTGAGGCGTTCGGCACGGCGCTCGAAAAAGTGAATACCCGTTATGCCAGGGCGTTGAAAAAACTTGCTGAGTAAGCGATGAGATTTCTGGAGCTTCACGAGGTTCTGCACATTTACCGCGATCAGATCACCCGTTACGGCGGAACGCTCGGCGTCCGGGATATGGGCCTGCTCACCTCGGCGATTGCTATGCCGACAGCGACATTTTATGGTGAGTTCCTGCATACGGATATTCATGAAATGGCGGCGGCGTATCTTTTTCACTTGGTGAGGAATCATCCGTTTCTCGACGGAAACAAACGAGTCGGCGCGGTGTCAGCTATCGTTTTCCTCGCGTTAAACGGCTACGATTTCGAAGCATCGGAGGATGATCTCGTCGAAATGGTTTACGGCAAGGCCAGAAAAGCTGATGCGCCGAAGAAATAAGCGATGACCAGAGTAACCAGCGGAGATAAGATAGAAAATCACATAGGTGATGAGAACGTCGCATTTCATGGCGCGTACCAGACTGTCGGGGTCGTTGATCGCATCTTCGAGATCATCGGTCAGGCGGTTGTACTGGTAAATTGAAAATGTCAGCAGAAACACGGAGAGAATGGCCCAGCCATTGACCGGGATTTCGAAATAGAGCGACCAGCTCGCGGCGGCAAGCGCTGAAAGCAGCGAAAGGTGCAGTTTGTTTCTGAAAAAGTAGTGCAGCATGGAGTGTTTTCGGCTCAGATTCAGTGACGGTGTCCATCGCTTGCACTTATGGAGATGGTCATTTTCTACCGTCCTGCTCTAACCGCGAGAGTTGCGGTGAAAGTTTCTCTTCGTGGACTCGGGATGCACGCAACGCGGACAACAATATTTCGCTGAATTGCTTGGTTTCTGCTTGCAGATGGTGATCCGTTACACATACCCGAAGAGAAAGCACGAAGCCCTGACTGGTGCCGGGGCTTCGTGTGTTGATCGTCTTATCCCTCCATGATGCGCTCACCCCGTCGTTCTCAAGCCTCCCGATATGGCGTTCATTGCCTGTTCGAGCTGATTCGGACGGGAGACCTTGGCCCGCCCTCTTTCTTGACACGGAGTTTGCCTTTACTTGATGGTCAACGGTTCCGATAAGCTGAAGCCTTTTCCCCGCACCGTTCTGACCGGCAGTTTCATGCCGTGTTCCGCGCCTTTCTGGCGGAGCCGGTGAACCACCACGTCGAGAGCCTTGCTTCCCGAGGTGACGTCATCATAGCCGAGAACCTCGGTAAGCTCTTGACGTGAAACATAGTTTGGATTCGACGCGAGGTAGGCTATAAGGTCAACCTCTTTTAAAGACAGGCCCAGCTTGTCGCCTGTGGGCGCGATGATGGTCGAAGTGGCTCTCACCAGTTGCCAGCCGGGGGACAATGGTTCGAGCGGGTTCACGCCTCGCGCCTGTTCATCTTCTCCCGCCGAGGAGTACCGGCCCAGGTTGCTTTCGACCGAGGCGATCAGTTCGTCGGTGTTGACGGGCTTGAGCAGATAGGTGTCGGCTCCGGCTTTGTACGCTGACACCCGGCTTTCGAGTGAGGCTCGGGCGGTCAGAATGATGATCCGCATGTTGGTGTTCTGGCGGATAAACTCGGCGAGCACCACGCCGTTCTGGTCGGGCAGACCGAGGTCGAGGATCACGAGAGCATACGATTTCTGGGCAACTTTGTGGTAAAAATCGAGAGCGCTTTTCGCTCCGATCGCCTCAAAGCCATAAAGAGCAAGGGTTTCGACAATGCTGTCCCGGAAATCACTGTCGTCTTCCACGACAATAATCCTGCCCTTTTCGACATCATTGGTTACTGGTGCTTCATGCTCAGCGATTGTCGGTTCTGAAGTCATGGGGTCTTCCTGATTAATCTGCATCGTTATCGATAGTGACTGGCAAAATAATGGTGGCTTCGATTCGCTTCCCGGTTTTGACGAGCGTAATGGTTCCTTCGTGCTGCGTGACGATATTCTTTACCAGCCAGAGGCCCAGTCCGGCTCCTGCCGTGTTGCTCGTGTTGGCGCCCCGGTGGTATTTTTCGAAAAACATCTCCAGCTCCTCTTCGCTGAGGTCATATAAAAGCTTGTTGCCTACCACGATTTTTACGTTGTTTTCATCCTTGCCGACGCACTTGATCGTGATGGTCGAATCATCGGGAGAGTACTTGCGAGCGTTGTCGAGAAGGTTGAAAATCGCGAATTTGATACCGGACTCCTCGCCGTAAATATTGGTATTTTCGGGGCAGTTTTCAAAAACTACGTTTCTTTCCTTCCATATTCCTGAAAAGGTATCCACCTGCGATTTGATGAGTTTCGCCAAAGGCAGTTTGTGCCGGTTGACCAGCGATTTGTGGTGGTCGGCCATCCGGCTCTCCTGAATGGAGACTTCGAGCACCTCCACCAGGCGGGCGATGCTTCGCTCGATCTTGGCGAACTCCTGCTTGTTGGTATAGTTGCCCATCTTGTGCTTGATCTTGATGAGGTCGAGATTCGTCCTCATGATGGCAAGCGGGGTGCGGTACTCGTGCGAGATCATGCTCAGGAAGCGGTGCAGCCGCTCGACCTCCTTCTGGAGCTGGATGTTCCGGTCGGCGATGGACTGTTCGAGACGGCTGATATTCTGCTGCTGCATCTTTTCGAGCGTGATGTCTACCATCATCACGAGCAGCACTGCTGCGCCATCGAGTTCGATGAACTCTGTCGAGTAGAGCACATCGATGATGTCGCCGCTTTTGTCGCGGAAGAGGAGCGGCTTGTTGCAGACCTTTTCGCGTTTGGCGACCGTCTCGAGAAGCGCCTCGTAATCCGATTCGTGGTAGTGCAGGCCGAGTTCGAGGCCGGTCTTGCCTGTCACCTCCTCGGGAGCGTAGCCGAGCAGTTCGAGCCACGAATCATTGACATCGATGATCCTGCCGGTTTCGATCTCCTTGATGGCAATGGCTATCGGCGCGTTGTCGAAAATGCTTCTGAATTTGCGCTCGTTTTCCCGAAGCTCTTCGTCGAGTCGCTTTCGCTCGGTAATGTCCATCACCGTGCCGACATAGCGATCCAGCTCGCCCGACTCGTCGAGCTGCGGCTTGCCGCGGCAGGCCAGCCAGTGCATGGAGCCGTCATCCGGGTGGCAGACCCGGAACTCGATATCGATATCCATCTCCCGGGTTGCCGCCTCCATGACGATGCCGAAGGTCTTTTCCCGGTCGTCGGGATGGACGGTGCTTTCGCAAAGCTTGTGGTTGTGCGGTTTGCTTTCGGGAGCGATGCCGTAGAGTTCCCAGATGCGAGCTGACCAATACACCTCGTCCTTCCGGAGATCCCACTCCCAGACTCCCGCGCTGGTGGCGTCGAGCGCGAAGGCCATTCGGGCCTTGCTTTTGACAAGCTCCTCTTCGAGCAATTTCTGTCGGGTGATGTCGATGATCGTGCCGAGGTACCGGACAATGGTCCCGTTATCGTCCTTCAGCGGTTTTCCTCTCGAAAGAAGCCAGTGAATGGAGCCATCCTTGTAGCGAACGCGATATTCGACGGAGATATCGCCGCCTTCTGTCGACGCATTGCGAACCGCCTGGCAGGTTGCCTCCCGGTCTTCGGGAAAAATCGTCTCCGCCCAGAGGGCGAATGAAGGAGAGGCGTCGTTCGGTTCGAGTCCGTAGAGCCTCCAGACTTCGTCCGACCAGATATTGATGCCGCTTTTCAGATTCCACTCCCAGATGCCCGCTTTGGCCGCATCGAGCGCCTGATCGAGCCTCGTCTTGTTTTCGAGCATGGTGTTCTCGACCCGCTTTCGTTCGGTGATGTCGGTGACGAGGCCAATGTATTTGACCAGTTTGCCATCGGCATCGTACTTCGGCGATCCCTGCGAGAGCAGCCAGTGGACGGATTCGTCGCCCGGATAGATCACGCGGTACTCGACCGACGCCGTGCGCTCCTCGCGAACGGCATCCTTGATCATCCTGCTCACGAAGGCGCGATCCTCTTCGTGAACCGTGACGACGCACAACTCATTGTCGAGTGTTCTGCTGCCGACCTCCAGCCCGTAGAGCGCCCAAACCTCCTCCGACCACATCAGCTTGTTGGTTTGGGCATTCCACTCCCAGATGCCCGAACTGGCCGCTTCGAGGGCGAAGGAGATGCGCTCCTTATGCTCCAGTAACGCCTGGTGTATTGGCGTGCCGTCGCTGCAAGTATCGATTTCTGCAACTTTGGTAAGGGTTTCGTAGCGGGACGAAGCCGTCGGATGATCGGCAGGAGGAAGGGGAAGCAGCAGCATCTGTTCGGATTCGACACCTTGCGGCAGCACCCGCACCATGGCGTTCGACAGGCCGGTCGAAGAGGCTTCGTGCAACATGCCGGAGATGCTTGCCGTCTGCGAGGCCCAAAGGGGCGAAGCGGCGAGGAGATCGACAAGAGGTTTGCCGATAACGAGATCGGGATCGTCGCCGAAGTGGCTGAAAAAGCGCTCGTTCGCATGAAGAAGCTTGCCCGAACCATTCACGACGGCTACCGCGTCCTGTATCAGATCGATCAGGATGTCGATGGCGCTTTCGTGAGATGAGAGTGCAGGCATAGGGAGTCGCTTTCTGTTAATCCAGTATAAAATGAAACTTCATGGTAATAAATGAAAGTTTCTGAATATGGCAAACAGTTTGACCCTCAAAAGAACGAGTTAGGCCAGCCTTCACATGTATTTCATGCCGATGAGTGCGGCGGCGAAAAACTGGTTGAGGAGAAACAGGATGTTGTTGATCACCTGAAAGCGCAGAAATGCGTTGTGTTCGTGCACTTCGCTCTTGCCGATGGCGTTGCCGAAGCCGTCGCTGACCGCCCCCTGCATGAACGACGCGCCGGTGCGCGGATCGCGATAGATCGGAATCTGCACCAGAACGTTGACCACGAGCGAGACCAGAATCATCCACATC
This sequence comes from Chlorobaculum sp., assembly GCA_013334655.1. GTDB lineage: Bacteria > Bacteroidota > Chlorobiia > Chlorobiales > Chlorobiaceae > Chlorobaculum. Next base: position 12,245 of record JAAXXD010000024.1, read on the forward strand.
AGGAGCTGAAATCCCCACTGCCATGCCAGCAGCGCGAATCCCGCGAAAACAAGGTCGATGATGATGAAGGCCGTGAGGAAGGTGTAGCGTGGCCCGATGAGCACGGTGAGCGATTTCATGCCGCTTTCGGCGTCGCCTTTCTGCGATTTGAAGTCGTTCATGATGATCAGCGACATCGCCATGAAGAAGTTCAGCACGGCAAGCCACGCCACCTCGGGCCGGATTTCGCTGAAGAGCGCGTTGGCCGAAAGGTAGGTGATGACGCCATACGACATGCCGACTGCCGGAGCCGAGAGAAAAATATTCTTTTTCAGCTTGAACGGCGGCGCGGAATAGACATAGCCGAAGATGAGGCCACTCGCCATGCAGATGCTCAGGACAACGCCGCGCTGACCGCCGATGTGGATCGACAGGGCGATGCAGATGGCGAGCGCCGCGAAAAGCACGATGCCCCAGTTCCAGATCGCCTCTTCTTCGGAAATGCGTCCCGACGGGATCGGCCTGGTCGGTTCGTTGAGGCGGTCGAGGTCGAGATCGAAATAGTCGTTGACCGACTGGCTGAATCCCGTGCCAAGCGGTCCGTACATGACGAAGAGCAAAAAAAGCAGCAGGTAGTCGTGCACGGTCGGCTGCATCGCTCCCGAACCCATGACACCGCAGGCAAGGCAGGGAAAGACGCTGATCCAGGTCACCGGATCGAGCAGCTCGATGTGAGCTTTGATCTTCTCTTTCAGGCCCAGTGACGAGCTGGCGGTCAGTGTGGCTATGTTCATGGCGAAAAATGATTGGTTCAGAATTGCATCAACGCTACGCCTTCACAGATACATGGCCGGATTCAGTCCGCGGGTGAAGCGGTTCATCTTGAGGTTGGCGAGCCACACCCAGTTGAGCGGCTTGCCCTTCATCCGGCGCATGATGGCTCGCGCGCCGTACACCTCTTGCTGTATCTTGACGAATTTATCGAGAAATTTATCGCTCCCGATTCCTTTGGGCTTGAACATGTAGTGATACGTGTCGTATTTGTCCCAGTCGAAATGGCGCAGTCGCGGCTTCATCTCTTCGAAATATGGCGTGCCGGGAAAGGGGGTGACCAATGAAAATACCGGGAAATCGATCCGGTTATCCATGATAAAGTCATAGGTCATCTGGAAGCTCTCCTTGCTGTCGTTGTCGAAACCGAACATGAAATAGCCCTGGATGGCGATTCCATGGTCATGCAGGTTTTTGACCACCTTGCCGTAGTTGTCCAGCCGGTTCGACCCCTTGTGCATGCTTTTGAGCGTTTCGGGATTCATGGACTCGAATCCGATGCTCATGAGGTCGCATCCCGACCACGCTGCAAGTTCGGCGACTTCGGGATCGTGGAGGAAATTCATTGAAATATTGGCGTTCCAGCGAACCTTCAGCGTGCCCATGCGACTGAGCAGCTCTTTGAAATAGTTCGGTCGAAAGCTGATGTTGTCGTCCATGAAGGAGAAGTGGACTTTCTCTTTTCCGAGCCGCTCCTGATGGTAACGCATTTCATCCAGCACCCGCTCGATGTCGCGGTAACGATAGTTTTTGCCGTAGATGGTCGGCGTCGTGCAGAAATTGCATCCGACGGGGCACCCTTTGGTGGCAAGGACAGGAATTCGGGAGCTGTATTTTCGGCTGTTCCTGCCACGAAGCGCGTATGAAAAATCTGGCCGCAGCATCGAGTTCATCGGCTTCAGCGCTTCGACGCGATACAGGGGCTTCATGCTTCCGTTGATAACATCTTCGGCCAGCTCTGGCCAAACGGACTCGATTTCGCCATAGACGACGCTGGTGGCATGAGCTTGGGCTTCTTCGAGGGACATGGTCGGATGCACGCCTCCGAGCAAGGCGATTTTTCCCTGCTTTTTGGCGGCCTCGGCTATCTGGAAAGCTTTCTTCGCGTTCAGGGTTCGCGAAGTGACGGCAACGACATCATAACCTGAAAAGTCCTTCGGAATGTGGTCGCCCACTCTTTCATCGATAAAATCGACCTCGAAAAGCTGACCCGCGAGGGTGGCCACCATCATAAGGTTCAGTGGCATGCTGACGCTTCCCGAGTCAACCATCATGCTGGTGTTGCTGACCGGCTGAACCAGCAGCCATTTTTTTCGTGATTTTCCGTTGACGCCGATCAATCGCCGCTGATCAGTCAATACTTCAGGGGCCAGGGTTTCGTTTGTCATCACACATCAGATTCGTAACGCTGGAGGTAATACTTGTAAAACGCGCCGAACGGGCGCTTCAGGAGTCGAATCTGCTGCCGGTCTCTTTGCTCGGCGTGGCGAAACCCGAAACCGCAGGCGAGCTGCCGCGGAAGATACCCCCCTGAGCGTTGCCATAGAGATGCGGATAGGCGTTGGCGCCAAGTCGCTTGGTGCATTTGCCGACATTTTCGAGATAATCGCCGACAACCCACCAGTGACCGTCAATGAACACTTCGAGAAACCTGCCGTACGCTTCGGCTCCACGGACAAATGCGCCGTTGATGTCTTTCATGGCGAAATTTTCTGGTTGAAAGAATTTGTCAAGACACTGTAATTGATTGAATGTAATAAATGTAAGTATGTTTTTCCAAAGGTTTTTATTCAACTGACATCGCCAGTAACGAAACCGCACCGGCTGTTAGGCGACGGAATACAGTCCCGCTCCAGCCTGTGGCTGCCAAAGGTGATCGAAAAGCCGCCACCGTGATTGCAACTCTCTGTATCGTTATGACTTAACCTGTATAATCGCAGGGTTTTCCGGTTGAGCATCTCAAAAAAGCTGAGCAGGATCGATGTCACGAGGATTGCAAGATAGTCACGTGTTTTCATGGTCATGAGCGTACTGTCCATTTTTTCTTTTTTGAAAATCACATAATTGTACTATAATCCACGTAAGAAAAGAAAGTTTTCAAGCATTCCCAACCAAAAAACCACAAGAGACATGGCACAAGAGACGAATACCAATTTTGCCCAGTCTGTCAATGAGCTCGCGGGAGCAGTCGGAAAGATCGGTAAGATGCAGATTGACGTACTGACGTCGGTTCTCAATTCAGCGGTTTCCGCTATCGGGCCGATTGGTAACACCGCAAGCGAGCTGGTCGGCAACGTTGTCAATACTGCAACCCAGGCGGTGCAGAGCGTTGCTTCGGCGATTGCTCCCAAAAAGTGATTCGCAGTCTCCTCCACGCAAGGCAATTCAGGCTCACAAGGCGCGGGTTGCCTTGCTTTTGTTTGGCAGGTGTTTCATCTCAGTCAATATTTCAACAGCAGAGCCATGTCTGAGTCTGTCAGCGCACCGCTCAAAACCTCTCCTGACGGCATCCAGGGGCTGGCCATGATGGCTCCGATTGTCGGCCTCCCGGCTGGCATTGTCCTCGGCGGCGCACTGGTAGCCGTTACCGGTATTGCCGTGACGGTCGCGCCGATCGTCGTGCCCTTCGCCGTGCCTTTTTTCTATAACGCGGCCTCGAAAGGGGGCTTCGATGCTGTCTTCAGGAAGCTGTTTCCAGCTCCCGAGAAAGCGAAACCCCTGCAGAAGGTTGTCATCAAAGTGCCTGGCGTCACCCGAAATGAAGCCGCGCCAGTCGGCAGGAGCGTCATCCAGGAAAAAGTTTAATCAGTAAACCGGGACATGCCCACTATGATCAGGCAATTATGGCTCAAGGCGGTTAACTCTGCCTGGAAAGGGTACATAAAAAGAATTGACAAGTGTCAGGCCGACAAGAAGTTCAGTGATTACCTCAAGCAGAGGCTCGAACTCGATATGACTCTCGAAGAGTTTGGCGAGATGGTGTTTATTGCCGGATTTTCCGCTGGCGAACAATACGCAGGCAGCCTCCCTTTGCCGAAAGGAAGCCAGACCGTCAGAATGAATTGATTCGGCAAATCCCTCGCCTCTCATTTCATAAGAATTATAACAGTGCTATAATGGATAAAATCAGCATAAACCAGAATCCGGTAGTCACGGCAGCAACAGCAGTCGGCGTCGCTGGTGGAGGCGCATTGCTCGCTCCCCTTGCCGCTCCCGCGCTGCATGGAATCGCCGGAGTCGCTGTCGTTGGTTTTGGCGTCTATGCAACCGGATCAGCGGTTTTGAACGTCACGCGCTTCGTCAGCGAGCAAGCCTCGGGGGTGTTCAATAACGGCGCGATGGTGATGGAACTGATCAAGGGAACGGTGTTGTCCACTCCCAAACAGAAAGCGCCCGCCAGGGAGGTTCCGTTCAGGCGGCAGTGATTTTTACCGTAACCGGACGGAGCAGCAGATGGATTTACTCCTGCCAGCGAGCTGGCGCAGAATCGATAGCCTCTCTCCCCGTTACCATGAAGTCAGGATGCCCTTCTCCGGTTGCGCATGGATTCCTTTTGCCGATGTGCCCGCATCGTATGATATTTTCGATCTTTACAGCGATTTGAATGCGTTATTCCCGGCAGGATACGTGATTCGGGGATGCCATCCCGAGATCAGCGACTGGTTTCTCTCACGGCAACACGATACGATCAGGACCGGCATTGAGGCCGTCCTCGAACTGTCCGACAGCTCGCATTTCGACGGAAAAAAGGTCAAGGCCGCGCTCAAAAGAGGCTGGCGGCACGGCTTTGTCGAAGAAGTCCCGATAGACGCTCTCTCTTCCACCCGTTTCACGACCCTTTTTTCCACCTCCCCGCACGCCGGAAAGCCCCAGCTTCGTCACGTTTTCCGAAGCGATCCTTTCCATGCCTCACGCTGCTTCGTATTCAGCTCCTTTTCAGGCAACTGGCTGGCCTGCGTGACGCTTTCGCGGCAGGGCGCGAAGGCATTCCATACCGAACTGATGCTCAGAAGCCGGAACGCTCCCGGCGACATCATGGAGTGTCTAATAACGGAAATCTCGGCCAGACTTCGGGATGAGGGCGTGGCTGAGCTGAGTCTCGGCGAGGTGCCGTTCCTGCGCCATGAAACCGACCATCAACCGCTGAGCCTGCTGGAGCAAATGCTGTTTGCCGCCGCCCCGTTGTTCAGCCACGTCTACGACTATGAGAAACTATTCTTTTTCAAGAACAAGTTTCGACCCATCTGGCGCACCATGAGGCTTTGCGCTGGCCCTCGGGTTCAGTTTTCACCCTCGTTTCTCGCCATGATGGCTCATGCGATGGGCCTTGTCGAGCTGCTGATTTTCGGAAGAGCGGTCGTTCCGGCAAGGTAAAAAATGACCTATAGGTCGCATAGGACTTATAGGTCATATAGGAGAGATAGTGTTTGCTGAAGGCAACACTCGCTCACTCGACGCCAATAATCACGCTGGAGGCTTTGAAGATAGCGCAGGCGTGGCTGCCTTCGGCGAAACCGAGCTTCTCCGAGCTGCCGTGGGTGATGACCGCCGAAAGCAGGTCGCCACCGATTTCGAGATCGACCTCGCAATTGACCGGCCCGTCGATAACGCGGGTGACAGTGCCGCAGAGGATGTTCCGAGCGCTCATTTTCGCGTCGTGCAGGTTGGTGCCGAGGATGATGGAACTCGCCTTGACGATCGCACTGGCCGCCATCCCCTCTTTCAGCCCAAGCCTCTCTACGGCCCCGATGGTAACGGTCGAAACGATTGATGCTTCGCTTGCAAGCGTGATGACGACTTCGGCATTGACCGCCCCCTTGACGATTGACGAGACAGTGCCCCTGAAGATGTTACGTGCGCTGATGTTCATGTTTTTACGTGAGTTATGGTTGTCGCGACTGGTGAACCGGGGGCGGATTTCATGCCCGCATTCGATTCGCTATATAGAAAAAAATATAACGAATATTCGGAAAAACGGTAGCGCCAACGAGAAATTCTCCCTTGCCGCAAGTCACGCACTCTTCCGCGCCGCCCATCAGCGCCAAGCAGAGTCGGGTAAATGCATCGAGGTCTCGGATGACAATCCCACCATCGGCGCGACCTTGGCGGATTACCGCTACACTCTGCCGCTCGAAGCGCTTGACGACAAGCGCAGCGGTGAGCTTGAATCGGCAGAGGCGAGCGCCGTGTACCGGTATGCGCAGGTGTTCAGCGAGGCCGCATTCGACCGCGCCAATCCGACGCCATGTCATGGATTTGCGGCGTGCAAGCCCAGCTGGCCAAAGGCGTTACCGGCGTGGCCTCCATGCCCCAGTACGCCGTCGGCTATTATTCACCCTTCGCCGAACGGGGCGACAGCTTGAAGGAGGAGGGCTTTTATCTCGGCCTGAAGGTGAAGGCGTTCAGCAATCTGAACCTCGCCGCCTCGTACGACATCTTCCGATTTGCCGAACTCGATCCGAAGTACTACGCCCTGCCATCGTCCGGCCACGATGCGCGTCTCTACGTTAGCTGGAAGCAGAACCGCTGGATAAGCTGGGACGGCATGTACCAGCACAAGAAGAGGGAGGAGACCAAAAAGCAGCTCGATGCCGACACCTTTCTCCTGTTCTTCATGCCGGTACGCAATACCTCGAACCGCGTCCAACTCACGTTCGAAACCCGTCTCGATACACACTTTGACCTTGAGAAAGGCGGCGCATTCAAGAGCTTGCAGAGTCAATTGCTTGATGGACTGCAAACCAAAAAGGGCTGGCTTGTCTACCAGCAGCTCAACTGGAAAAGAGGAGCCGTCACCCTCAAAACCCGTCTGGCCCGCTTCTAAACCGACAGCTACAAAGCCAGACTGTACGCATACGAAGACGAGCTGCCGCTGGTCTGCACGCTCAACAGATACTACGAACAGCCGGTCAGCACCATTTTGGCAGACCAACCTTGAGGCGCTTGAACAGGCTGTCAAGTTGTAAACGCGCGATAATGGCTTTGGGGACTTCAAGTATCGCTCGCCCTTTTCGTTCAACGATATTTGCGGCAATATCGATGAACTGACACCGGAATGTATTGGCATTAACCGATACGACATTAACCGATTCGCTGACATCTTCCTTGAACGAATCGAACAGATTGTTGCCAAGCAGCATCAGGTAATACCAGTCAGCGTTGGCGTCGAAGCGTTTGAAGGGCAACCGGATATGATTTTACGGAGTATCTCCGGGTGATGTGGATGCAATCGTCTCGGCCATCGGGCAGATTATGGAGAAGAGTTGACAGACGAATTTGCGGGGATTCAATAAGGGCATCCCGACAGGTCAATCGATAGTCAACTCGCTCGCTCGCGCGTTCTCCTGACGCAGATTGCATACGCTTGTCGAGGCGGCCTTGTAGGTCGCTTCCATATCGGCAAGAAAATTCCTGCCGGATCGCCAGAATGGTATCGGGCCGAGCTTTCTGACCAGAATGGCCGAGGCGATGAGCGGTTGATGGTGCAGCGCCGGAAGCGTCGCTGACTCTGGAGAACTCCAGAATGCATCGGCATCGACAGGCAGAGGCTCGACGCTCTTCCTCTTTTTTCCCGGCTGTTTTTCCGGCGCATCGGTACGGTTGCCGCCGAGGGCATTGAACAACGCATCCTTTTCGATGCCTCTCAACGTAAACAGAAGAAACGGGTCGCGGTCGAAGGCTTCGGCAAGCAGATAAAAAACTGCGGCAAGATGTTTGCAGGGATTGGCGTAGTCAGGGCATGAGCATGTTGCTTCTATATCCTTGAAGGACTTCGGAAACAGGGAAAGTCCGGCTTTCGAGCACAGCCTGTCGATCTCTTCGGGCATCTCGCCGCCAAGCATTCGCGCCACGAGCACGGGGTTTTCACCGAGCACCGCTACGAACCGCTGCAACTCCTCTTTCGAGTAGGGTGTGAGCCGAATGGAAACATTGTATGGCCTCGCTCTCGACCCCTGAACCTTGGCGACAACGCCTTTGCTCGTGACTTCGAGACCGGTCACCTGTCCTTGGCGGGCGTACGAGCGGCCACGGGCAAGACGGGCCGTGTCGTTGAACCGTTCGAGCTGTGCAATCCACTCTTTGCCCCACCATTGTCTGGCGAACGCGCCACGCTTGCTCTGCGTCTTGATGCCGTTATCGACCTTTTTCGGTGAAGTGGGCTTGTAATATCCGTAATACGCCATATGTTTATGCTCCTGTCGCTTCCCGTCCAAGCATGATGAGTTTTTTGAGATCGCTGTTCGAAAGCTCGGTCAGCCACTGCTCGCTTTTGCCGAGAACGCTCCCGGAAACAGCGGTTTTACTTTCGATCATCTCGTCGATCCGCTCTTCGAGTGTTCCCGTGGTAATGAATTTATGCACCTCCACATTGTGCTTCTGCCCGATTCGGAACGCCCTGTCCGTCGCCTGGTTTTCAACGGCGGGATTCCACCAGCGGTCAAAGTGAACGACATGGTTCGCCCTGGTCAGGTTCAGCCCCGCGCCGCCCGCTTTCAGGGAGAGAATGAAAATTCGCGGCGCATGGTCGCTGGTCTGGAAGGCTTCGATCAACTCGTCACGCCGTTTTCTGGTGAGCGAGCCGTGCAGGAAAAAGACCTCTTCACCATACAGCTCCTGAAGATAGCGCTGCAAAAGCTTGCCCATCTCCATGAACTGGGTGAACACGAGCGTCCGTTCGCCGCTCTCGCGGATTTCGCCAAGCAGCTCCGTCAGCCGCTGCACCTTGCCGGAACGATTCTCGATTGCCGAGTTGTCGCCGAGAAACTGAGCCGGATGGTTGCAGACCTGCTTGAGTTTGACCAGCAATGCAAGAATCAGGCCGCGCCGGTCGATTCCCTCCGCCATCTCGATTTTCTCCTGCAGTTCGTCGATCACCGCCTTGTAGAGCGAGGCCTGCTCCCTGGTGAGCGTACAGTACTGCTTCATCTCGATCTTGTCGGGCAAGTCGGAGATGATCGACCGGTCGGTTTTCAGGCGACGAAGAATGAATGGGGCAGTTATCGATTTCAGCCGTTCGGAGGCCGCACTGTCGCCGTACCACTGGATCGGATTGAAAAAGCGCTCTTTGAACAGCGCCTGACTGCCGAGAAAACCGGGATTGAGGAAATCCATCAGCGCCCACAGGTCGCCGACATGATTTTCAACCGGCGTGCCGGTCAGCGCGATCCGGTAATCGGAGCGCAGGGCGCGAGCCACTTTGGCCTGTTTGGTTTCAGGATTCTTGATATTCTGCGCCTCATCGAGAATCACCCCCGCCCACTCCAGTTTCGAGAGTGACTCCGCGTCGCGCAGCAAGAGGCCGTAGCTTGAAATCACCAGCGCCGAGGCATTCGCGGCATTGCTGAACCCGGTCGTTTTCAGGCGGTCGGCTCCGTGGTGCACATGAACCGGCAGATCGGGAGTGAACTGCGCGGCCTCTTTTCGCCAGTTGTTGACGACCGAAGTCGGGCAGATCAGGAGCACCGGCCGTTTTTCCCCCCGGTTTCGCTCCTTCTGCAACAGCGCGAGCGTCTGCACCGTCTTGCCGAGGCCCATGTCGTCGGCCAGGCAGGCACCGAGTCCCCAGCTTCTCAGAAAAGCGAGCCACGAATAGCCCTTCACCTGATACTCGCGAAGTTTACCCTGAAAGCTGTCCGGTTGCGAAAGCAGCTCGAAATGGCTCTCGCCCTTCAGCTTTTCAAGCAGCTCCTTCATCCAGCCATCGGCATCGACGGCCTGAAACTCCAGCGCCGTTCCGGTCGAGCCGACGCCAAATGCCGTGGCGAGAATATCACGCGCCGTCACTTCTCCTGATCGCTGTTTTTCAAGAAAGCCCACCGCGGCGGCAAGTTCGTGCTGGTCGAGCTGACGCCACTGCCCCCGCACCCTGACCAGCGGCATTTTCAGTCCGGCAAGACGCTTGAGTTCATCCAGATCGATCTCATCGCTGCCGAGTGAGGCCGCGAAGTCACATGACAGCAGCGCATCGAGCCTCATGCCGCTGCTGCCCGGCTTCATAGAGGGAGATTTGACGCGCGCCTTGAGGCCCATCCGGTGCAGCGGCCCCTTGCCGACCCACCACGATGGCAGCATGACCACGAATCCCGCCCCTCGAAGCATGGCGGCATATTCGGACAGAAAGCTGAATGCCCCTTCGGTGTCGAGCTTCAGGCCGCCCGGCTTTTTCTGTTTCATGCCCGAGCTGATCGCGGGGTAGAGCGCCGCCGCCTGGCCCAGCGCCATGAACATGAACTCCGTACAGTCAGCCCCATAGCTTCTGGCCTGTTCCGAGGCATCGCTCTCAGGATTCCAGAGTTCCCCGACTTCGAGCAAGAGGCTCGGATCGCTTTTGAGCTGAAGCAGCCAGGAAAGCTGCCAGACCTCCTTTTTCGCCTTCGGAGCAGGCTCGGCAAGGCGAAAGCAGAAGTTGAAGGGTGAGGCGGCATACACATCCAGCGGGCGACGCCATGCGGCAAGCTCCCGAGCGAACGCCTCGATTTCCGGCTTGCGCTCCCAAAGTATCTCCGGAGTGCTGCCCGAAAGGGACTGCATCCAGGCGTCATGAATCGTCAACGGCGTTGCCGCATTACGACCCGCGGGAGCGAACGGGAACCGGACAAGTCCGTCCACCAGCGCCTGCAACAGCTCCGCCTGAAGCTCCTTTGCCGGAGTTCCCGGACGGCTCTTCCGCGCCTCTGAAACAGCGCGGCATACGGGAGGCATGGTTGTCGCCAGTATATCGAGGCGCGACGCAACGGCATGGTCGGGATAAGGAACCCAGCGTCCCTCCCACTGATTCCTGCCGCGAACCAGCGAAGGCAGATACTGCTCTGTGGAAACAAGGTGCGCGGCGGTTTCGAAAAGCTGCATGTTCCAGAGTACGGATGGGCCGAAAAACACGCCGGAACCAGGAATGCTCCCCTCGCGTACGCAGGCGAAGAGGGCAAAGCAGAAGGAAATATCAAGAGGAAGCGCGGTGATCGTCAGCGGCTTGAGAGATGGTTTCAGGCGCTTGTCCGGTTCATCGCCAAGCAGCGGCGACGAGGGAACCCGCTCCTCGCCGCGATGAGGCAGCCAGGCCAGAAGCTCCCTGAGCATCGGCTTGCGAATCGAAACCGACATGCCGACAGCCTTGAGCGCCCGACGCAACTCCCGAATATCTCCGGGAACACTCCCTTCACTCCAGAGCACCGGTTGACCATCCAGTACCGAACAATGCAATGCAATCATCAGTCACCCCGTGTCAAATACCAAAAAGCTCGAAAGAAGCTCCTAATATCGCCATCCTCGCCGATACAGGCAACGCCCCGCCCGATTTTTGCATCGGATTTTGACGATAACGGAAACTTCGTTAAGGACAAAAACGGCTGGAGCGCTTCAGAGATTATCACCGAGAAGCTTGCCGTCGAGCGGATCGATAATCCAGACGCGCCCGGACCCGCCACGGAGGTGCGTACCTGCGTGTCCGCCCGAATGTTGCATGGCTTTATCATGAAAAAAGCTATGGTGATCCGAACAGAATTCCATGATCTGTTGTGTCAGACAGACGGAACCGCATGGTATATTTCCGATAAAATACTACATCTCAATGTGTATTTTTTTGATTTTTTCTATCTGCGCCTTGTATGGACTGAAAATCACAACCAACGTTTTTTCGAATCAATCGAATTTATGTTTACCAGACCGTTTTTGAAGGGCGAACCAACAACCTTCGCAAACGCTTTTTTCCCCGTCAAGCCTCTTTTTTCTAACAGGAAAAGAATATGGCGATTTTCGAGAATTCACGTCTATACCGGTGAATCGTTCGTCCCGTCATTACATGGCGTCTAATTATCCGGAGAGGATTCCGCGTGCTCAAACCAGAGATGCCAGCAGGGAGAGTACAAACTGCGTTGGATACTCGATTGCATCGTTAGAAACCGCGAAACTCGGCACGAAAATACCTTTCATTGCTATGGACACGAAGGATCTCCCAAAGGTCGCAAAAAAGGTAATTCTTGTTGCAACCGCATAAAGATAATTATTGAGCTTGAGTACAAAGAAGCGAATAGCGCCTAACACGCGCTTACAGCGGCACACGCTAAAGGCGCGCTATCTTGATAAGTGGCGAGAAACTTTTGCTTGCGCCTCTGTCGTTCTACATTAGTAGCCGATTCAATTTATGGGGATATTTATGACCGAGTTTTTGAAAAAAATTGAAACTGATGCACTCAGCCTTTCTTATCAGTACCGTGCGTTTTTAGCTGATCGTTTACTGAGTTCTCTGGGCGATGATGTGCTCAAAGATTTGATTTAGCATGGATCGCTGAAGCTGAACGCCGTTATCAAGAGTATAAGGAGGGGCACCGATCAGGTATCGCGGCAAAAGATGTGTTTGCTGAAGCTGACAGGATATTTGAATGACCAGTCGTTTTTGATCCAGATGCGCGAGCTGAATTGCTGGATACTGTCCGGTAACACGAAGAACATCGAGAAGGATTGGGGCGTCGCTTCCTTATCGCAATGGAAACTGCCGTTCAGCATATCTCGGAGAATCCTTTTCTGTATCGAATTATAAAAGCACCTTGTATGCGTTATCTTTTATCATAATTTCCATATTCATTTATTTATTCTATTGAACCAGAATATATCTACATCATTGCTTTTGCGCATAATAAACGCAAACCAGGATATTGGTTGCAGAGAAGTACCGATATTGATGAAGAGTAGCAGTATCGACATCAGAAAACAATTCTACCATGCTCATTCAAAACGAATCACATTTCATCGTTTATGTGTTTTTCTGCAGCAATAATTGTGGTGGTAAGCGAAAATCATGTGCTGGAAGTAACAATCAACTTATTAAATATAAAATGAAGGACGCGGTTGCCGGAAAAGAAGGGAAAGGTAGCGTTCGGGTCTCGATATCCGGTTGCATCGCGGTTTGCGCCACAGATACCAATGTGATGATCTACCCGCAGAAGCTGTAGTTATCCGAGGTGTCGCCGGATGATGTAGATGAAATCGTCTCTGTCATCGAGCAGATTATAGAGAAGAATTGATAGATGAATCTGGGGGAAAATCAATAGGGTCAGACACGCAAATCCGACCCTATCAATCCATCCGTCATTCAAACAGTGCAAGTATCACCTTCTGCTCTTCGCTGCCGTTGGCGGAGGCGATTTGCTTGATGCTCTGGCCAGCGTCGCCGACTTTGATGCCCTTTTGTTCAAGCTTGGCGACAGCTTGCTCCGGACTCAGTTTTACCACTGGAGCCAAAGTTTCAACAGAAGCAGTCGAGAGCGTGCGATTGACTCTCATGAAGGGGTTGCCACCTTTGCCTTGCGAAGGAATGGTGACTGCGGCAATGGTGACGATCAGTCCCGTGGAGATGATCGCGAGCGCCGCTTTGCGGCTGAAGTAGTTGGCGAAGCTTTTCCAGTTTGCCACCGTGTGGAGCACGCCGCCGGTAACGAGCGCCCAGCTCAGCCATTCGTGGACAGGCTTGATGAGGCCGCTCTCCTGATGAAAGAAAATCAGGACGCCGGTGACGGCGGAAATGATGAAGGTCGCGATGATCAGCGGAGTTGCCCAGGATTTCAGTGTCGGTTTCATGATCGTTTTTCAGTATTGGTGAATCTATCGGTTCACCATCTCTGACGACGATGCGGCGAGAGTCTTGCGCGGTTTTTTCTGAATCGACAACGTTCTTCTGCTCGCGATGCTTTTTCGGGCCAGCCAAAAGGGAAAAACCCTGGTCACATCTCGACCTTGCCATCAAGGCCAAATCAGCGCTCGACTGGAAACTGCTCGCCGAAATCAAGGAAACATTTCAGGAATCCGAATTGCCGTTCAGAATAGATATTTTGGATTGGAATGATATAACAGAATCATTCAGAAAAACGATAGAAATATCTGGCTTTGAGATATTGACGTGAGTATTGATAGCTTGTTTTTTTCTATATCTAACGTCTGGATTAAGCTGCGCCCCGAAGGGGCGTCAGCTTGAATTAATCGTTAGGCACATTGATCGAAGGTTCGCCTTGCCTCAAAGACCAAGTCTTCGTAGTGGGAAATAGCCATATCAAGCTGCCCCTTTAGCCCAACCCCAGAAACATCCTGCCCTTTATGGATCAGCACCGGAACGTCAAGATAGACATCAAACGTAGCTTCTGCGCCGTCAAAAAATACTCGTCGCTCACGTGGAGTTCCTTTGTCCACTGCGACAAACACGCCCTCTCCTGAAATGATTAGCCCTGACGGGGCTGGCCCTTTGTACCCGTAGAGATTCATGCGCGGCCGGAGAAGTGGAGAGGAGATGGAATGCTTGTCAGAGTTGTTTAGGTCGTAGAGCAGCCAAAGCATTGGGTCCGCTTTTATTTCTTCAAACTTCCCGTCCCACCAGGCCTGCGCCTTTTTACCAAGCATTTTACTTGATTGCCTAAGGGCTTCTTTAACCCCATAGAGCGACGAAAGCAATCCGAAGAACAATGCTCGATAGGCTGCGTAGTTTGGGTTGCGGTCGAATGAATCTAGTGTGAGTCTTATGTGTTGCGCCTCTTCCAACTTTATTCTTGCCTTAGCGAATCGGCCCGCGAAGTAGCCAAAGGACCAGCCTTGGTCTTGCGCCTCATCAAAAGTAAGTGTTTCCATCTTGTCTATTAGGTTTGACTGGGTAGCCAGATACTGATCGTTCCATGGAACGAGCGCTCGGCCGTCGAACGGGTTGATGTTCGGATCTGCCCAGTGATCTGAGCCACGCGCCTGATCAATTCGGTCGATCAGAGCACGAGCTTCGTTTTCATTGGGGAGAAGAATATATCGATGAATTTTCATGCAGATAGATGGACGCCTAACATTGTTTATACTGATCCGCCTAAACTGCGGATTTTCGAATTATAACCCATATAAGACGCAATCGAAAAACCATTCTAAATGCCAATAATGGCATAATTATTAAACACTAAAGTGCAGGATTGCGTTTTATTTTTGCTTCTTATACGGATCGGCATAAAAACAACCGTAGAATCAAAGCACCTGTCAGCAATTCCGTCTCTCGTCCAACATCGGGTCTGCACTGCTCATTCGAAAGGCCGTCTCAGAAGGGGTACTGAATAAGCCCGGCGGCGAGGCTTACGGTTTATATTTACGAAGATTACGAGATTTTCACAAATGCAAAATCCAGACATAAAACGAAACAGCCCCGGAAATTCCGAGGCTGTTTCGTTTATCTGATGTCGTGAACAGGTTCTTATTCGTCTTCCTGATCGCGGAGGTTTTCGATTACGCCGATATCTTCGAGCGTCGTGACGTCGCCCTTGATCTCGTTGGAGGAGGCCAGCTCGCGGAGCAGGCGGCGCATGATTTTGCCGCTTCTGGTCTTCGGCAGGCCCTTTGCCCACTTGATCTCGTCGGGCTTGGCAATCGCGCCGATCTCCTTGGCGACGTGCTTGCCGAGGGCGTCGCGCAGCTTGGCATCGCCTTCGTAGCCATCCTTCAGCGTGACGAACGCGACGAGGGCGTTGCCCTTGATCTCGTCCGGACGGCTGACCACGGCGGCTTCGGCAACCGCTTCGTGCGACACGAGGGCGCTTTCGACCTCGCTGGTGCCGAGGCGGTGGCCCGAGACGTTCACTACGTCATCGACGCGGCCCATGATCCAGATGTAGCCATCATCGTCCTTGCGCGCGCCGTCGCCGGTGAAGTACATGCCGGGGAACTCCGACCAGTAGGTCTTCTCGTAACGCTCGTCGTCGCCGTAGATGGTGCGGAGCATCGACGGCCACGGCTGCTTGATGACCAGGTAGCCGCCTTCGTTGGCTTCACATGCGGTGCCGTCCTTGCGCACGACATCCACCATGATGCCCGGAAGCGGGCGCGTGGCGGTGCCGGGCTTGGTCGGAGTCGCGCCGGGCATCGGGGAGACCATGATGCCACCGGTCTCGGTCTGCCACCAGGTGTCCACGATGGGGCACTTCTCCTGGCCGACATACTTGTGGTACCACATCCATGCCTCGGGGTTGATCGGCTCGCCGACCGTGCCGAGCAGCCTCAGCGAACGGAGGTCGTGCTTGGTGACCCACTCGTTACCGGCGCGGATGAAGGCGCGGATGGCCGTCGGAGCGGTGTAGAAAATGGTGATCTTGTGGCGGTTGATGATGTCCCAGAAGCGATCCCACTGCGGGTAGTTCGGAGCGCCTTCGTACATGAAAACCGTCGCGCCGTTGAGCAGCGGGCCGTACACCATGTAGCTGTGGCCGGTGATCCAGCCGATGTCGGCGGTGCAGAAGTAGATATCCTCGTCCTTGATGTCGAACACATACTTGAACGAGCTTGCGGCGTGAACCATGTAGCCGCCAGTGGTGTGCAGAATACCTTTCGGCTTGCCGGTCGAACCACTGGTGTAGAGCAGGAAGAGCGGGTGTTCGGCGTCGAGCTGCGCCGCTTCGCACTCGTCTTCGGCGAGGCCCATGAGGTCGTGCCACCAGTGATCCATGCCGTCGTGCATGGTGATCTTTTCGTTGGTGACTTTCAGCACGATGACGTTTCTGATCGACGGGGTGTTCACGATAGCCTCGTCCACGATGTTCTTCAGGTTGATCGATCCACCGCGGCGGCGGGTGCCGTCAGCGCAGATGACCATTTTGGCGCGCGAGTCGTTGACCCTCTCGGTGATGGCGTGGGCGGCGAAACCGGCGAAGATCACGTTGTGCACCGCGCCAACCCTGGCGCAAGCGAGCACAGCGATGATCAGCTCCGGCACCATGCCCATGTAGATGGCGACGCGGTCGCCCGGCTTGATGCCCGCGATCTTCAGGACGTTGGCGAATTTGCTGACCTGGCGGTGCAGCTCGCCGTAGGTGAGGATGC
>JAAXXD010000025.1 GCA_013334655.1 Chlorobaculum sp.
CTTTTTGCGTCTGTTCGACTGGATGCTTTTGGCGTTTTGCGACAGGAGAACATTATCGTTTTGGCCAACCTCCCCTGTGGAGGTTTACTCCTGCTCATCTATGGTCTGATTTTTTCAGTAGACCCTAAGTACGCGAAGCCAGTAATGGGTTTCGCGCGCCTCTTTGCGGGCAATGGACATCTTGGCGGTAAAATCCGAATTGCTTTGCCCGGCTTGAGCCTCTTCGACACCGGCTCAGATTGATGTACCGGATTACAATAACTGCCCGGCCAGCGTGCGAGAAACACTGCCGCGCTTTTCAAGAAAACGGCAAAATCGCACTATGCGAACAGCAGACAGGAATTTCCGTTCAGAAATTTTCAAAACTTCGCCTGAACCCGAAAATCGATTTTCTGTCAATTCAGCCATACTCACTGACATTCAATTCATAATTCTTCCCTACCGGAACACCGATTCGATCTTTACCTTCGCGGTGCCTTTGCCGTAGAAGCCGAGCTGTTTGGCGGCTTCCACGCTCAGGTCGATTACGCGGCCATCGACGAAGGGACCTCGGTCGTTGACCCGCACGATGATCGAGGCGTTGTTTTCGAGGTTGGTGACACGGACGATCATCGGTAGCGGCAGGTATTTATGCGCGGCGCTCGGGAGGCCGGGATCGAAAATTTCGCCGTAAGCGGTGGGCTGGCCGTTGTGCTGGTCGAGCGTTTCCTGGCCGTACCATGAGGCCAGGCCGGTCTCTTCGTAGGCGTAGACCTGATCGAAGCTCATGGGCACGTAAAGTCGGCCATCGATCAGATAGGGGTTGTTCTTGAGCTTGCCAAGCCGGTACGCCTCTTCGGGCGATATTCGCTGGACGGGGCGCGTTGTTGTTGTGGTCGTTTCCCGATAGCTCGAACAGGCCTGAAGCGCGAGGAGCATCGTGAACAGCAGGACTCCGGTACGCTGGTTGCTCTTCATGATTTGGCGTATTTCTGATGATCTTGTAGCTGCATATCGACATCGTTCCTTCGTTCTTCCGATGAAAAAATAGCTATTCCGTCAGAATATTCCTGAAGCCCGTGTATATTTCCTGATTCCGAATTTTCTGCCGTATGTCTGCAAGCGCTGTTGCAGTACATCGTTAAGCAGTGAACAGCAATCTTGCCGAATGACGAATCGGGTTTCACACGAGCTGCCGGAGAGGCGTTTGACGGGGGTCGTGATCCTTCACGGGTTCACGGCGAACCTCGAAAGCGTCCGGGCGCTGTTCGGCCCGCTTGGCCGCTTCGACCTAAGGATTGCCTCGCCGCTCTTGCGCGGACACGGCGCTTCTTCGCCGGATGAGCTGCGCGGCGTGACCTGGAAGGCGTGGCTCGAAGATGCCGGGCGGGCGCTTGACGAGTTGACCGGCAATGACGGCAAGGCGGTCGTCATCGGCCACAGCATGGGGGCGCTGCTCGCGCTGCAACTTGCCGCGCGTCGTCCGGCGCTGGTCGATTCGGTCATTCTCGCCACGCCGCCGATCAGGCTGACCTCGCTGCTCGGCCCTGGTCGGCCACTCAATGGCATCGCCCCCTTCATCAGCCATTTTGTTGACCGCTGGGGCATGGAGTCGAAGTTCGCCGATCCCGATAATGCCATCATACCGAAGCAGTATGACTGGGCACCGACCAGAACCATTCTGTCGATGTTCGATCTATTGCAGGAGACGTTGCGGATCGTGAATCGCGTTCGCGTGCCAGCGCTCATTCTGCACTGCCGGAACGAAAGCATCGTTATGCCCGAGAGCGCTGAGCTTCTGTTGCAGTCACTCGCGACCCCGCCGGAGAAGAAGTCCATCGTCTGGTTCGATAAAACCGATCATCAGATTTTCTGCGACTGCGAGCGCGATGCCGCCGTCGAGGCCGCTGTCCGGTTTGTCGCCAGTCGTTTAAACCAACAACCAGCAAATCCATAACGCCATGAAAAAGAGGCTGTTCCGTTTATTCAAGGCTGTTCTGCTCGCGAGCGTTTTCATCCCCGGAAAGCTTGATGCCGCCACTACCGGTGCGCACGAGAGCGTCCATCTCGATGAACTTGGCATCGGCTCAGGCTACGCATCGGGGCATCTGAAATTTACCGAAGCGGATTACCATGCCGTGCCGATCTTTGTGCGCATCGGATTCGACATGAACTCCGCGTTTGGCATGAAGAACAGCAAGGGCACGCTTCAGCTCGCGCTCGAACCATTCTGCAACCCTGTCTCAAAACCCGCATCAGGAGTCGAGACCGGCCTGAATGTTTTCTTCCGTTATCTCCATCCGCTTGCGCATTCGGTGAAGCTGGTCGGCGAGGTTGGTTCCGGGCCGATGTACCTGAGCATCGACAGCGAGGAGCAGGGCAAAGGGGGATTCAATTTCCTGAACCAGTTCGGCCTCGGCGCGCAGGTTGCCGTTTCCGGCAACAGCGCCATTACCTGCGGCTACCGTTTCCGCCATATCTCCAACGCGGGCACCAGCCAGCCGAACCGGGGCATCAACAGCAATGCCGTAGTGCTGAGCTATTCGCTGCTGTACTGACGAGTCATCGAGAGCACTTCCGCCACAGGAACGTCGATGCGCATTATCGATCTGAGCCATCCAATCTCTGCCCAGATGCCGCTCTGGCCGGGGACGCCCGCGCCAGAATTTTCCGATCTCCACATGATCTCGCGTGACGGGTTTGGCGAGCGCTGGCTGCAACTCTCGTCGCACACCGGCACCCACCTCGACGCTCCGGCGCACATCGTCGAAGGCGCTGCGACGCTCGACCGGCTGCCGGTTGACGCCTTTATCGGCAAGGGGTTTCTGATCGATCTTCGGGAAACCCGGCATGGCGCGATCACACTTGAAGCGTTGCTTGAGTTCCGGGCGCAGATCGGGCAGGCGGAGTTCCTGCTGCTGCATACCGGCTGGAGCCGATTCTGGGGAAGCGATGCATACCATCGCGGCTATCCGGCGCTCTCTGCCGAAGCGGCGGAGTGGCTCGCTGGAGCTGGCCTGAAAGGCATCGGCATCGACGCGCCATCCTTCGACGCCGGGGACTCCGATACGCTGCCGGTTCACAAGCGTTTGCTCGGCGCGGGCATACTCCTGATTGAAAATCTCACCGCGCTCGACCAGCTCACCAGCAGCTTTTTTCTCCTATCGGTCTTGCCGCTCAACATCGCCGGAGCGGAAGCCTGCCCGACGAGAGCAGTGGGTATACTCTCATCTTTTTCGCAATTGTGAACTTTTTTCATTTGTCATTTCAATCGCGGTGCGTTACCTTCCGTAGTGTCAAATTCAACTTTCGCTTCACTGTTCTTTCCTTCTGAAACTTTCACAAGTTATGGACAGATCAGAGCGCAGGACGCTTTCCTCGATAACCGGCAAGGTTATCATGGCTCTCGCAGGATTATTCCTGGTGGTGTTTCTTCTGGTTCACCTCGGCATCAACCTCTTGCTTATGGCCGATGACGGCGGAAGAGCGTTTACCGGGGCGGCAACCTTCATGGCGACCAACCCGGTGATCAGGCTTTTCGAGGTGGTTCTCTTCGGCGGATTCCTCATCCACATGATGTTCGGAGTGGGGGTCAGCATACGAAACCGGAGATCGCGCCCGGTACGTTACCAGCACAAAAGCGAGTCCGAGACCTCCCCGCTCTCCCGATACATGCTCCACAGCGGCATCATCGTCTTCATCTTCCTTGCCCTTCACCTCATCGATTTCTACTTCATCAAGGTCGGTCTGGTTGCGCCTCCCGCAGGCGTCGAGCGCCACGATTTCTATCACCGCTCTCTCGTGCTGTTTTCCGACAAGGGTTATTCGGCGGTGTATCTCGTCGGTTTTCTTTTTCTCGGATTTCATCTGAATCACGCCGTTCAGGCGGCATTCCAGACCATAGGCATGAACCACAACAAGTATACTGCGGGCATCAAGGTGTTCAGCATGTTGTACGCGATCATCGTTGCTGGCGGGTTCATGACTATTCCGCTCTGGTTCATCTTTTTCAGGTAATGCATTCAGTCAGTATTTCCGTATCAATGGCTGTCACCGATAACTTTCTCCGTCCATGATCAACCTGAACGCGGGGGCGCCCAAAGCGCCTCTGGCCGAGCAGTGGAGCAGCTACAAGGCCAACTGCCGCCTGGTCAATCCGAACAACAAGCGCAAGCTCGACATCATCGTGGTCGGCACCGGCCTTGCCGGCGCTTCGGCGGCGGCGACCCTCGGCCAGCTCGGCTACAACGTCAAATCGTTCTGCTACCAGGACACCCCGCGCCGGGCGCACAGCATCGCGGCGCAGGGCGGCATCAACGCCGCGAAGAACTACCAGAACGACGGCGACAACGTCTTCCGGCTCTTCTACGACACCATCAAGGGGGGCGACTACCGCGCCCGCGAATCGAACGTGTATCGCCTCGCCTCGATAAGCCCTGAAATCATCGATCTTTGCGTTGCCCAGGGCGTGCCGTTCGCCCGTGAGTATGGTGGACTGCTCGCCAACCGCTCCTTTGGTGGAACCCAGGTATCGCGAACCTTTTACGCTCGCGGCCAGACCGGCCAGCAGCTTCTCATCGGTGCCTACAGCGCCCTGAGCCGCCAGATCGCCGCCGGAAGCGTAAAACTCTACAACCGCCGCGACGTGCTCGACATCGTGATCGTGGATGGCAAGGCCCGGGGCGTGATCGTGCGGAACCTCGTGACCGGCGAGATCGAACGACACTCGGCCCATGCCGTGGTGCTCGCCACGGGTGGCTACGGCAACGTCTTCTACCTTTCGACCAACGCGATGGGCTCGAACGTCACTCCGGCCTGGAGCGCCTACAAGAAAGGGGCGCTCTTCGCCAACCCCTGCTTCACGCAGATTCACCCGACCTGCATTCCTGTGCACGGCGAGTTTCAGTCGAAGCTGACGCTCATGAGCGAAAGCCTCCGCAACGACGGGCGCATCTGGGTGCCGAAAGCGAAAGAGGATGTCGAGCAGCTTCGCCAGAAAAAGATCACGCCGGAGCAGATTCACGAGTCGAAGCGCGATTACTATCTCGAACGCCGCTATCCGGCATTCGGCAATCTGGTGCCGCGCGACGTCGCATCGAGGGCCGCCAAGGAGCGCTGCGACGAAGGCTACGGCGTTGGCAGCAGCGGACGCGCAGTATTCCTCGACTTCAGCGACTCGATCAACCGACTTGGCGCAGACGCCATCTCCGCACGCTACGGCAATCTGTTCCAGATGTACGAGCGGATCGTCGATGACAATCCCTACCAGACGCCGATGATGATTTATCCCGCAGTGCACTACACCATGGGCGGTCTCTGGGTGGACTACGAGCTGATGACCACCGTGCCCGGCCTTTACTCGATCGGTGAGTGCAACTTCTCGGATCACGGCGCGAACCGCCTCGGCGCTTCGGCGCTCATGCAGGGGCTTGCCGACGGCTATTTCGTGCTGCCCTACACCATTTCGGCCTATCTCTCCAACGAGATTCACACGCCGCCCATCCAGACGACCCTGCCGGAGTTCCATACCGCCGTGCACGACGTCAACGACCGGCTCAGCCAGCTCAAGGGAACCAAAGGGAAAACCTCGGTCGATCACTTCCACAAGACACTCGGCAAGATCATGTGGGAGTATTGCGGCATGTCGAGGAGCGAATCCGGGCTGCAGAAAGCCCTCGGCCTGATCGGAGAACTGAAAGCGGATTTCGCATCCGACGTCAGCATTCCCGGCGGCATGAAGGAGTACAATCCCGAACTGGAGAAGGCCTGGCGCGTGCAGGACTTCATCGAACTTGGCGACCTGATGGTGCGCGACGCGCTTGAGCGCAAAGAGTCCTGCGGCGGGCACTTCCGCGAAGAGTCTCAAACCCCCGACGGCGAAGCGCTGCGCAACGACGAACAGTTCGCGCATGTGGCCGCATGGGAGTTCAAAGGCGACGGCGCGTCGCCAGTAAGGCATCGTGAAGAGCTTCGTTTCGACACGGTCAAACCATCTCAACGCTCTTACAAATAAACGACGATCATGATTTTCACCCTGAAAATATGGCGTCAGAAAAACGCCTCGGACAAAGGAGGTCTGGTCACCTACAAGGCAGAGGATATTTCGCCTGACAGCTCCTTTTTTGAAATGCTCGACCAGCTCAACCAGCAGCTCATAGCCAAGGGCGAAGACCCGGTCGCCTTCGACCACGACTGTCGCGAAGGCATCTGCGGCACGTGCAGCCTCTACATCAACGGACGCCCGCACGGCCCGCTGAAGGGGACTACCACCTGCCAGTTGCACATGCGCTCGTTCAGGAATGGCGAGACGATCTACGTCGAACCCTGGCGCTGCGGCGCTTTCCCGGTCATCAAGGATCTGATCGTCGACCGGAGCGCCTTCGACAAGATCATCCAGGCGGGCGGATACGTCTCGGTCAACTCCGGCGGCATTCCCGACGCCAACACCATCCCCGTGCCGAAGCCCGACGCCGACGCCGCCTTCGACGCAGCCGCCTGCATCGGCTGCGGAGCCTGCGTGGCCTCGTGCCCCAACGCTTCAGCCATGCTCTTCGTCGGAGCCAAAGTCTCCCACCTCGCCCTGCTTCCCCAGGGACGGGTCGAGGCCGAACACCGCGTCCAGAAGATGGTTGCCACGATGGACAGCCTCGGATTCGGCAACTGCAGCAACACTTACGCCTGCGAAGCCGAGTGCCCCAAAGAGATCGCCGTCACCAACATCGCCCGAATGAACCGCGAATTCCTCGCCGCAAAAATCTTCGCCGAAAAAGAGAAGCAGATCAGCTTCACGCTGTAGGGATGGGACTCATGGACTTTTGATGTTTCTCCAATGAGGTCATTTCCTCCGGGAGCCAGCAGGCGGAACAGGATCGGGCATAGCCTGCTGATGCCCACGAATCAGAATCAGAGGTAGCGGACGACTTCGTTGAGCGATTTCCTGTTCTTCGGGCGGGTCTGGGCGTCGGCGGAGGCGTAGCCGAGCGGGGTGATGGCGAATACCTCTTCGGATGGTTTCAGGCCGAGCGTTTCGCGCAGCATCGCCGGGTCGAAGGCGCAAATCCAGCAGGTGGCGAGGCCCTCGGCGTGAGCGGCGAGAATCAGATGATCCATCGCGATGGCCAGATCGGTTTCAAGTGAGTTCCAGCCGTCGGACGCTCTCACCCACGCGACCTGGCGGTTGCCGGTGACGACGAGAATGTGCGGCGCTTGCTGGAACCAGTCACGTTCGTAGCAGGGTCTGATTCTTGCCAGCATCTCCGGCGAGCTGACGAGCAGAAAGCGCCACGGCTGGAGGTTCTTGGCTGACGGGGCGAGCCGCCCGGCGTCGAGCACCCGGTCGAGAATCTCCGGCGGCACGGGGCGATGGGCGTCGTAGCCGCGCACGCTTTTGCGCGATTCGGCGAGGTCGAGGAAGCTCTTCATGCCGGTTTCTCCCCCTGCGCGAGGTGGCTGAGCATTTCGAGGTCGCCCCCCTTGCCGATGGCGATGATGGTGCCTTTTTTCTGAATGATCTCCGCCGGGCGCGGCGTAGTGTGCAGCTCGCCTCCCGGAAGCTTGTAGCCAACCACGTTGATGCGATGGTTGTTGTAGAGATCGACCTCCTGAAACGATTTGCCGACCAGCGTCGAGTGCTCGGCGACCACGTACTGGGCGATTCTCAGGTTGAGGTTGCTGGCGTCGTTCAGTTCGTCGAGGTACTCTTCGAGTTCAGGATCGGTCAGGAGGTTTGCCATGCGTTTGCCCGCCGAGCGGTAGAGCAGCACCACCTTTTCCGCGCCCGCCCTGAGCAGCTTGCTCTCCGACTCCTCGCAATCCGCCTTGGCGATGATGTAGAGGTTCGGCTTGAGGTTGCGGGCGGTCAGCACGATGAAGACGTTCTCGGCGTCATTTCCCGCGGAGGCGATCAGCCCCCGGGCCCGGTGTAGTCCGGCGTCGGCCAGCACCTCTTCATCGGCAGCGTTACCCTTGATGGCGAGGAACCCTTCGTCACGCGCTCGAAGCACATTGTCGATCATGTTGTCGATGACGACGAAGGGGATCGTCTTCGTCCGAAGCTCTTCGGCGACGCTTCCCCCGAGGCGGCCATAACCGCAGATGATGAAATGGTCGTTCAGTTTACGAAGCATTCGTTCATTCCGTTGATGTTCCCAGTGCGTCCGCCATTCGCCCGAGAGCAGAAAGACGGCGACATTGGTCAGGGTGAAGAAAAAGAGGCCCGTGCCGCCAACGATAAGCGCCATCGTGAAAATCTTGCCGACGTCCGACAGCGGATGCACTTCGTGAAAGCCCACCGTCGCCACCGTGATGACGGTCATGTAGAGCGCATCGAGCGTGGTCATCTGCTCGATGGAGATGTAGCCCAGCGTACCCGTCAGGATGAGCAGCGCCACGCTGACAATCGAGACCCAGAACCGGCGAAGGGTGGAGAACTGTTGCGACTCTTTAGTCAAAAGCGATGTTCGTCATGGCGTTAACGAAGCTGAAATCAGAGCTTGCGGATTTTGCAGAAATCTTTCGAGATTTTCTGGAACATATGGTTGGTCGCCGTCTGCATGATCACCGTCATGCCGGTGCTGACCATCGTCCGCACAACCTTTTCGGGCACGATGCGGAACGCCGGGTAGAGCAGAAACTTGACATTGACCTTGAGGTCGAAATCTACCCGCGTCCGCTCTGGCTGCATCGGCGTGATCAGCATCTCCGCCGCAACCTTGCCTTCGAAGAGGTACTTTTCAGGCATGGTGAACGTTTTGTTTGCGGACAAGGGGTGCCAGGTGATTTTCCGCCCTACCGTGAACTGGCGGATCATCTCGTCGCTCATCTCTTCAGGATCGATCGAGGCCGCCTCCTCGGGAACATCGATCAGGATTTCGTTCTCCTGCTGGATATTGAAAATCACGTCAAACGGGTTGTTCTGCGGATCGGTCACCCGGAAGTGCCAGCGGTAGGCTTCGTCCTGGTCGAGCCGCTCGACCCTGTTGCAGAACGGGTTGAAGCTGAGAATCTTTTCGTGGTTGGTGAGATAGTCAACCGTTTTGTCGAAGTCTCTGTAAAATACCCATTGGCCTTTGCTTTTGCCTGTGGCGGTCATTTCCAGCATATCGGTATCTCCGGCTCATGCATCGAAATGCGGCGCATGAGCGATAGTCATATCCTTTGGTTGTAAAAAAAGGTCAGGTGACCGGCATGGTCAGGCTTTCGTCAGCGGGCCGCCATCTGCGCGGTTCCTTGAAAATATAGCGACTCTTCGGGAAAATGCAGCAATCCGTCAGCGCCGATTCTCACGCAGTCTCGGCCTGCAATCGCTCGGCCTGGTCGTGCATCCGCAAGGCTTCGATAATCGGGTCGAGCTCGCCCTGCATGACTTGCGGCAGGGCGTGGCTGGTGAAGCCGATGCGGTGGTCGGTCACGCGCGACTGCGGAAAGTTGTAGGTTCTGATCTTGGCGCTCCGGTCGCCGGTGGTCACCATCGAGCGGCGCAGGTCGGCGCGGCTCTGCTGCTGCTCGGCGATCTGGATGTCGTAGAGCTTCGAGCGCAGCATGTTCATGGCCCGCTCGCGGTTCTGGAGCTGCGAGCGCTCCTCCTGGCAGGCGACGACAATGCCGCTCGGCACGTGCGTGATGCGCACGGCGGTCTCGACCTTGTTGACGTTCTGGCCCCCCTTGCCGCCACTGCGGAAGGTGTCCATCATCAAGTCATCCTTGCGGATTTCGACGTCCACCTCCTCGGCTTCGGGCAGGACGGCGACGCTCGCCGCCGAGGTGTGGATGCGCCCCTGCGTCTCGGTTTCCGGCACGCGCTGCACGCGGTGCACGCCGCTCTCGAACTTGAGGATGCCGTAAACGTCGTGGCCGCCAATTTCGAGCACCGCCTCCTTGAGGCTGCCGGGCGTCGAGCCTTCACTTGCATCGAGCAGCTGGCAGCTCCAGCCTTGCCGCTCGGCGAAGCGCTGGTACATGCGCATGAGGTCAGCGGCGAACAGCCCGGCCTCGTCGCCGCCGGTGCCTGCGCGGATTTCGATGATGGCGTTGCGCGAGTCGGCCTCGTCCTTCGGCAAAAGCAGGATTTTGAGCTGCTGCTCCAGCTCCGGAAGGCGCTCCTGAAGCTCGGCGGCCTCCTGTTCGACGAGCGCGCGCATCTCGGAATCCTCTTCGCTCTTCTGCATCGCAAGCGCCTCGTCGAGCTGCTTTTTGGCGCGGCTCCAGGCGTCGTAGGCTCGGACGATCTCTTTGAGACTGCTGTACTCCTTGTTCAGCTTTCTGAACCGCGCCTGATCCGAGATCACCTCCGGGTCGGAGAGCTGCTGCTCGATGGTGATATACTTGTCCTTGACGGACTGGAGCTTGTCAAACATGGTCAATGGCCGGAAGCGGAATCAGAAATTCAGGAGATCATTCACCATAAAATAGGCGAAAAGCATCAGAAGGATGGTCATGCCGACCTGCTGGATGCGCATCTTTATCTCGAACGGAATCTCCCTGCCGATGATGCCTTCGATGGCGTTGAGCAGGAACTGCCCGCCATCGAGCGCCGGAACGGGCAGAATGTTGATGAACGCCAGCGAGATGGAGAGCACGGCGACGAAGTACATGAAGCTGACCGGCCCCTGTTCGGCACTCTGGTTGGCGATGCGGGCGATCTTGATCGGGCCGCCGACCGATTTGCGGAAATCCTCCTTTCCGGTGAATATTTTAGCGAACCCCTGAACGGTCATCACGGTGGCTTTTTTGGTCTGCATGAGTCCGCTCACGACCGCCTGGGGAAACGAAAGCCTGATTCGTTCGCTCTCGACGGTCTGCCTGGAGGATATGCCGATTTTGCCAGAGCTGTTCGGCGTTATGTCAGTGATGAAGGTCTGACCATTTTTGCGAATCAGATCGGCTGTCAGCGGTAAGTCAGTGGCGCTCTTGAGATGCATCCAGGTGACGGCGAGCTTTTTGCCGGCGTTCTTCGAGATGATTTCGACCATATCGTCCCAGTCGATGATCTGCACACCGTCAATTGCGACAATGAGGCTGCCCGGCAGGATGCCTGCCTTGTCCGCCGGATCGTTGGGCATGACCTGTTCGATGACCGGGGGGTTGATAGGCCGCAGTGGAGGTATCTGCTTGTCGTTGATGCTGCTTAAAAGATTTTTCGGCGCGGTAAAGGTAAGTTCCTTGCCCTCTCGCTCAACGGTGTAGCGTACTGTCGAGGCGCTGAGCAGCTCCGGATCGTATGCATCCTCCCAGTTTTTAAGCTTCGCGCCGTTGATTGAGCGAAGGCGATCACCGGTTTTCAAGCCCATCGAGGAGAATACCGAGTTGGGTTCGACATAGGCCAGCGTGGTGAGTGGCGTGCGCGATTCACCGAACGTGGCGGTGATGCCGATGAAGATGATCGTCGCCAGCACCATGTTCATGAAAACGCCGCCAGCCATGACGATGAGGCGCTGCCATACAGGTTTGCCCCTGAACTCCCAGGGTTCGACCTTGTGATTGACGTATTCCGTATCGAGGCTTTCGTCGATCATGCCGGCGATCTTGACGTAGCCACCCACGGGAAATGCGCCGATGCCGTATTCGGTCTCGCCGATTTTTTTCTTCCAGAGCGTAATGCCCCAGAAGTCAAATCCGATAAAAAACCGGTCTACCCGCATGCCGAACATCCTCGCCGTGATGAAGTGGCCAAATTCGTGCACCGTGACGAGGATGAAAATGGCGATGATGAAGTTGATAATCGTGTTCAGTAGCTCCATGTAAGTATGCGGGTCGATCGTTTATATAGTCGTTTCTTGTCTTTGCGTCAGGCTTATCCGATAAGCTGTTTTGCCGTTTCGCGCGCCCACCTGTCGGCCTGGATGTACTCCTCCAGCTCGACGGGGGTCCACGCTTCGTGCGCCTGCATGGTTTTGTCTACCGTACCGGCGATGTCGGTGAAGCCGATTTTTTTGTCGAGGAATGCGGCGACGGCGATCTCGTTGGCGGCGTTCAGCACCGCCGGGTAGGTTTGGCCAGCCTTGAGGGCGTCGAAGGCGAGGCGCAGGGCCGGGAAGCGCTCCATGTCCGGCTCCTCGAAGGTAAGCGTGGCGACTTTCGTAAGGTCGAGCTTGCCGATTCCGGTCTCGCAGCGCTCCGGCCAGGCGAGCGCGTAGGCGATGGGGGCGCGCATATCCGGCACGCCGAGCTGGGCGATGACGCAGCCGTCGATGTACTCCACCATCGAGTGGATGATGCTCTGCGGATGCACCACCACGCCGATCTTCTCTGCGGGCATGTCGAAGAGCCAGTGCGCCTCGATCACTTCGAGTCCCTTGTTCATCAGGGTCGCCGAGTCGATGGTGATCTTCGCCCCCATCGACCACTGCGGGTGCTTCAGCGCCTGCTCTGGCTTAACGCTCTTCAGCTCTTCGGCGGGAGTCTTGCGGAACGGGCCACCCGAAGCGGTCAGAATGATGCGCTCGATATCCTCCTTGCGGTGGCCGGTGAGCGACTGGAAGATCGCCGAGTGCTCGCTGTCCACGGGCAGCAGCGTGACGTTGTGCTTTTTGACGAGGTCGGAGACGAGCTGACCGGCGACGACGAGCGTCTCCTTGTTAGCCAGAGCGATATCCTTGCCAGCCTTGATGGCGCTCACGGTTGGCACCAGTCCAGCCGCGCCCACGATGGCCGAAACCACCATGTCGGCTCCATCGACGGCGGCAACGGTTGCTGCTCCATCGAGGCCGCAGAGAATTTCGGGCTTGTTTTCGCCGAGCATCCCTTTCAGGCGCTCGCGCGACGCCTCGTCACGCACCGAAACCAGGAATGGTTTGAATTCATCGATCTGCTGGAGCAGCATTTCGACATCGTGCCCTTCGGCAAGAGCCGCAATCGAAAACCTGTCTGGATGACGCCGGACGACGTCGAGGGTGCTGAGTCCAATGGAACCGGTACTGCCGAGAATTGATAAGGATTTCATGGTTAAGACATTGGCGTGAAGAGGAATGAAATGCGTCGCTGAAAACGTTTTCTCCCGTCCCGACTTGCAGGGAACGGTTCGTCACATCTTGCAGAGAAGCCCTGAATTCGACGGCCTGAATTTATGCTTTTTCAGCGGGCCTTACAAACTAAGCACACCCTGGCAGAGTGGAAACGCAGGATTTCGTTTGTTATCTTTTGAAAATGTGTTATAATGATGGCCCTTTCACGCGGGTCTCTAGCTCAGCTGGTTAGAGCGACTGGTTTACACCCAGTAGGTCGGGGGTTCGAATCCCTCGGGACCCACCAACTCTTCTACTCTCTTTTCCCTTGCCGATTTTCCGGGCACAGATCAGGTCAGAAGCCGAAAGCCCTTCTCGTCGGCGTTGAAGGCGATTTCTCTGATCTTGATCGAGGTGACTCTGGAGCGCGATGGGCCGATTTGCGTCTGCCGTATCAGTTCATCCACCAGACCCGAGTTTCCCTGCGCTTCGATCTCGACTGTGCCGTCCGGCAGGTTTCGCGTCCAGCCCGACAGGTTGCGGGCGGAGGCTTCGCGCATGACGAACATGCGGAAGCCCACGCCCTGCACCAGGCCGCTCACGATGATATGAAGCCGCTTTTCCGTCACCGCGCTCAGTTCTGCGAAAGATTCCTTGACTGGCGGAGCCTTTCGACAGCCTCCTCCAGCTCTTTGCGTTCATGGCTGGGCGGGTCGATCAGGGTCGATCCGGCATCCTCCGAAACTTCGCTGGATTCGGCATGGTTTGCCGAGGTCATATCGACGCCATTCTGGCAGTCGTGGGCGAGGTGCTCGCTGAACTTGCCAGCCGGACGCTTGCCGAGAATCTCCTCGATCCGGCAGTACTGAACAATCTCTTTCGAGAGCAGTTCCCTGGCGAGTGTTTCGAGATGGTCACGGTTGTCCAAAAGCATCTGGTAAACCTTCTCGCGAGCGGCTTCCACGATCGCCTTGACCTCGTTATCGATCAGTCGGGCGGTTTCGTCGCCATACTTCTTGTCGATGCCGGGACCTCCGGTGTATGGATTGTTGCTTTCGAGGAACGACAGGTAGCCGACCTTTTCGCTCATGCCGTAGACAACAACCATGTTATAGGCGATTTCAGTCACTCGTTCCAAGTCGTTCTGCGCGCCGGTCGAAATCTCTCCGAAGATGATCTCCTCGGCGATGCGCCCGCCAAGGAGTCCGCAAATACGGGCGACAAGTTCGCCTCTCGTCATAAGATAGCGGTCTTCGAGCGGGATGTTCAGCGTGTAGCCGAGCGCGCTGACGCCACGCGGCACGATGGAAATCTTCTGTACCGGGTCGTTTTCCGGCATCATCCAGCTGATGATGGCGTGACCGGCCTCGTGATAGGCGACGATCTCCTTTTCACGCGGATTGATCACCTTGTTCTTCTTTTCCAGACCGGCGATGACCCGCTCGATGGCATCCTCGAAATCCTTCATTTCGATGCTCAGCTTGCCGCGCCTCGACGCCAGCAGCGCCGCTTCGTTGGCTGCGTTGGCGATCTCTGCGCCCGCGAACCCGGGGGTCTGCGAGGCGAGCGCCTTGAGGTTGACGTCGGGCGAGAGCGAGAGATTCTTGGTGTGCACCGTGAAGATGTCGATGCGCCCTTTCAGGTCGGGCCGGTCAACGACGATCTGGCGGTCGAAGCGGCCAGGGCGGAGCAGCGCCGAGTCGAGTACGTCCGCGCGGTTGGTCGCTGCCATGAGAATCACCCCTTTGTCGGTGGCGAAACCGTCCATCTCGACCAGAAGCTGGTTCAGCGTGTTTTCTCGCTCGTCGTTCGCGCCCATCATGAAGCCCTTGCCGCGGCTGCGACCGACCGCGTCGATCTCGTCGATGAAGATGATGCAGGGCGCTTTCTCCTTGGCCGACTTGAACAGGTCGCGCACACGCGCCGCGCCGACGCCGACGAACATCTCGACGAAGTCCGAGCCGCTGATGCTGAAGAAGGGCACGTCGGCCTCGCCCGCGACTGCTTTGGCGAGCAGCGTCTTGCCGGTACCGGGAGGGCCGACCAGCAGAACGCCCTTGGGGAGCTTGCCGCCAAGCTTGGTGTATTTCTTCGGATCCTTGAGGAAATCGACCACCTCCATCACCTCGGCCTTCGCCTCGTCGAGACCAGCCACATCCTTGAAGGTGATCCTGGTATGCTCGTCGAGATTCTCATACAGCGCAGCCTTGTTCTTGCCGATGTTCATGAACTGCGAGCCGGGGCCGCCCATGCGGCGGAACATGAAGAAGTAGATGCCGATGAGCAGGCCGAATGGCAGAAGCCACTGCAAAAGCTCACTGACCCAGCCGTTGCCAGGGGTCGATTCGTAACGGATGCCTTTCGATTCGAGCAGCGGAACCAGTTGTTCGTCGCGCACCGGGTTGACCGTCACTTCGTTTTGCGAAGCCTCCTTGCCCGGCATCTGGAACGCGGGAGTGTTCTGAGGTGTCAGGCGGGTTGCTGGTGTGGAAACGGCCTCCTCCTTGAGCTTCACGTAGATTTTTTCAGGGGCGAGCCTGACCGATACGACCATGTTTCGGTCGATAAGTCGCCGGAAGTCACTGTAAGCGATCTCGCGGGTCGAGCCTGACCAGAAAAACGCGAGTTGAAAGCCGATGATCAGCAGAATGACCGCTATGTAGTAAAATATCGAAAACCGGGGCTTGTGTGGCCCGTTATCTGGCTCGTTCTTGTAGGGATTGTTTAGCTTGAATGGGTTGTTTGCCATCGAGTACGCTCATGATTAAAAAGATTCATCGACATCGTTGCCGTTTTTCAGGGCCGGAACTTGCCGTGATTGTACAACTTCGCAAGCGTTCTGAACGCCTGAATATGAAAATAATACATCAAATTTTTTCATTTATAAGATACACAACTCTGTGGGATTAATATATTCTTTTGGCTAATAGTTTCTCGACCGCCGGAGGCCAAGGGGCCAAGCGGCATGAACGCTCTTCATCGATCGGTGGCTATCACTTATATTAGCGTGCCTTTGCGTAATCTGCTCCGATAATCAATCGTGTTTTCGTCATCAGTTATGAATTCAGCAAGAAACAAGGCAAATAACAGAATCGAGTCGCTCAAGTCGATGCTCTGCGTCGGCCTCGACAGCGATCTCTCGAAAATCCCCGCGCTTTTCCGTTCGATGGAGCGACCCGTGGTCGAGTTCAACCGTTCGATCATCCGCGCGACCGCCGCTCATGCGGTGGCGTACAAGGTCAACACGGCCTTCTACGAATCGCGCGGACTTGCCGGAATGCGCGATCTCGAAGCGACGCTCGAGGCGCTTCCCTCGGAATGCCTGAGCATCGCTGACGCCAAACGCGCCGACATCGGCAACACAAGCCGACAGTACGCGAAGGCCTTTTTCGAGGCGTGGCCCTTCGACGCTATCACGGTTGCGCCCTACATGGGCTTCGATTCGCTCGAACCCTTTTTCGAGTTTGACGACAAACTCGTCTTTGTCTTGTGCCTCACCTCGAATCCAGGTTCCGCCGATTTCGAGGAGCAGCTCATGCAGGATGGCCGCCCACTTTACCGCGCCGTGCTCGACAAGGTCAGGCGTTGGCAGCGCAACGGAAACGCCGGGATCGTGGTTGGCGCCACCAAAGCGGGCCTGCTGCAAGAACTCCGCGCGGAAGCGCCGGATCTGTTTTTCCTGATTCCCGGCGTCGGAGCGCAGGGCGGAACGATGCAGGAGGCGGTCGGAGAGGGCGTTGATCCGGATCGCCGTGGCGCGGTGGTCAATGTGAGCCGTGCGCTCATTTTCCCGGCGGGCGACTTTCGGAGCATCGAGGCGTTCGAAGAGGCCGTGCGCTTTGAGGCAACCAAACTTCACAATGAGATGAAAGAGATACTGTGAATTTGTGTGTATATAGTATATTAGGTCGATACAATATCTGCTGACTTGCTGTTGCCCGGAAGGGTGCGCGAAACACCGGCGGAGGGCAAAAAAGTTTTATAAAGGAGTATTTCCATGTGTGGTATCATCGGTTACATAGGCAAGCGTGAAGCGGCTCCGCTGCTGCTGAACGGGTTGAAGCGACTCGAGTATCGCGGTTATGACTCGGCGGGAATAGCTGTCGTGAACGGTTCTTTGCAGATGCTCAAACAGAAGGGCAGCGTCAGTAACCTCGAAGAGCTCATGAACGTATCGGGCACGGTACTGGTTGGAGGCACGATCGGCATCGCCCACACCCGCTGGGCGACCCACGGCGATCCGAGTGACCGCAACGCGCATCCCCACATGAATATATCCGACGATATCGCCCTGATCCACAACGGCATCATCGAAAACTATTCAACGCTCAAGCAGGAGTTGATGGCGGATGGTTACGTTTTCGAAAGCGACACCGACTCCGAGGTGCTTGTCCATCTGATCGACCGCATCTGGAAAACCGATCCGGCGCTCGGGCTGGAAGGCTCGGTGCGTCAGGCGCTCCGCCATGTCGAGGGGGCTTATGGTATCTGCGTCGTCTCGTCGCGCGAGCCGGACAAGATCGTGGTGGCCCGAAAGGGCAGCCCTCTCGTGATCGGTCTGGGTGACGGCGAGTATTTTGTTGCTTCCGATGCCGCCCCGATCGTCGAGCACACCAACAAGGTGGTCTATCTGTCGGATGGCGAGATGGCGGTTGTCACCAGGGATCGCTATACGGTCAAGACGATTGAAAACGTCGAGCAGCAAAAAAAGATCACGGAACTCGACTTCAGCCTCGAAAAGATCGAGAAGGGCGGATACGAGCACTTCATGCTCAAGGAGATTTTCGAACAGCCCGAGGTGATGCGCGATGTCATGCGCGGACGGGTGCGCGTCGATGAGGGGATGG
The DNA here is from genome assembly GCA_013334655.1 of Chlorobaculum sp. Lineage (GTDB taxonomy): Bacteria > Bacteroidota > Chlorobiia > Chlorobiales > Chlorobiaceae > Chlorobaculum. The sequence goes on from JAAXXD010000025.1 coordinate 17,768, forward strand.
TGCATCTTGGCGGCATCCACGACTACCTCGACCGGCTGAAGCAGGCCAAGCGGATCGTCATCTGCGCCTGCGGCACGAGCTGGCATTCCGCGCTGATCGGCGAGTACCTGATCGAAGAGTTCGCCCGCATTCCGGTGGAAGTCGATTACGCCTCGGAGTTCCGGTACCGTAACCCGATCGTCTCTTCCGACGATGTGGTGATCGTCATCTCCCAGTCAGGCGAAACCGCCGATACGTTGGCCGCGCTCAGACTAGCCAAGGAGAAGGGTGCGATGGTGATGGGCATTTGCAACGTAGTCGGCTCGACGATTGCCCGCGAGACGCTGTGCGGCATGTACACCCATGCCGGTCCAGAGGTGGGCGTAGCCTCCACCAAGGCGTTCACCGCGCAGGTGATCGTGCTCTTCATGCTGGCTATCGCCATGAGCAAGGGACGCACCATGTCGCATGAAGAAATCCATCTGAATCTGCGCGAGCTTGTGGAGATTCCCGAGAAGGTCGCCCGGATTCTCGAACAGAACGATGCGATCAAAGAGATCGCCGTCAAGCTCAAGGATGCGCGCAACGTGCTCTACCTGGGACGCGGCTACAATTTCCCCGTGGCGCTCGAAGGAGCGCTGAAGCTCAAGGAGATTTCCTACATTCACGCCGAAGGGTATCCTGCCGCCGAAATGAAGCACGGCCCTATCGCGCTGATCGACGAAGATATGCCGGTGATCTTCATCGCCACGAGGGACAACACCTACACCAAGATTCTGAGCAACATCGAGGAGGTGCGCAGCCGCAAAGGGCGCGTGATCGCCATCGCCAGCGAGGGTGACCGCGAAATCGAGCGGCTGACGAAAGATGTCATCTACATCCCGCAGGCCTCCGCGCCGGTGCTGCCGCTTTTGACGGTCATCCCACTGCAATTGCTTGCTTATCATGTAGCCACGCTACGAGAATGCAACGTCGATCGTCCGCGAAATCTCGCCAAATCGGTGACGGTCGAGTAGGCGACGCCTCGCATTTCATCGGGGTTCCTTCTGTCGCGAGGCAAGGAACCCCGATCCTTTCTGATTGCCATGCCTTTCCGCATCCCGAGATACTTCCGCATGTAGTAAACAATCGTTACTGGCGGGAATTATTATCTTCTCTCTTCCGGTTATCTGTCGAACAGTTACTTGCCAGATAGATTCATTCAAAACACAGAGTTATGGAAGGCCATATCGTCATCACGGGAGCCACCGGCGTGATCGGCAGCGAAGTCGCGCGCCGACTCGTCAAATCTGGCCGTAAGGTCGTGCTCTTCGCGCGTTCTCCGCAAGCGGCGGAGGCAAAGGTGCCCGGCGCGGCAGGATATGTTCGGTGGGATTCAGATATGGCGTTGGGCGACTGGACAGCCTCAATCGATGGCGCGTATGCCGTCATTCATCTTGCGGGCCGCCCGCTGCTCGAAACCCGCTGGAGCGAGCAGCACAAGGTCGCTTGCTACGACTCCCGCATCAACAGCACCAGAGCGCTGGTTGCCGCCATGGCGTCGGCGACGCTCAAGCCGAAGGTGTTTGTATCCTCTTCAGCTATCGGCTACTACGGCTCATTCGAGCGGTGCGAGGATACGCTTCCCCTGGCGGAAGCTGCCGCGCCAGGCAAGGATTTCCTTGCAAAAATCTGCTTCGACTGGGAGAAGGAGGCCATTCCGGCCGAAAAGCTCGGCATACGGCTTGTCCGTCTCCGCACTGGAATAGTGCTCTCCACCAAAGGGGGCATGTTGCAGAAGATGATGACCCCGTTCAGTTATTATGTCGGCGGGCCGGTTGGCTCCGGCGATCAATGCCTGTCATGGATTCATATCGATGACGAGGTGTCGATCATCCTCGAAGCGCTCGATCATCCCGACTGGAGCGGGCCGGTCAATGCGGTCTCGCCCGATCCCGCCAGCATGAAAGCGTTTGCCGATACACTCGGCGAGGTGATGCACCGTCCCTCGCTGTTGCCAGTGCCAAAGCTGGCGGTTCAACTGCTCATGGGTGAAGGGGCTGACTATGCTGTGAAGGGGCAAAAAGTGATACCGGAATTTCTCAAAGAGCACAACTTTCATTTTGCCTGGCCGTTGCTTCACGACGCGCTCGACGATCTGATTTCCAGAGGGATTTGAGATTGCACGCTCTTTGTCGCGAAGAAGGCTGCCTGGCCGATATTCAGGGCAATAAAAAAAGCGGTTCAGGTCTTTGGGTAACCTGTCCGCTTTTATACTTCTTTTTTGTAAACCCGTACGCTCAGTAGTGATCTCTTTTGGAGGGGCGCTGTTCGCGGGGTCTGGCCTCATTGACCTTGATTGTGCGCCCTTTGAAGTCTTTTTCATTCATCGCTTCGATAGCTTCACGGGCTTCAGCGTCGTTCGGCATGTCAACAAATCCAAAACCTTTGGAACGTCCTGAAAATTTGTCAGAAATAATGTTGGCGCTATGCACCTGCCCGAACTCAGAAAATTTGTCGCGCAGGTCTCCATCGGTAACGCTGTACGGCAGATTGCCAATGTAAATGTTCATTGTGGGACGGTATAAACATGTGCTTTGATAGGAAAGAGACGCCACGGGGCAACCAAAGCACCTGTTTCCCCGCAAGCGATCAGCCAACCACTGGCTAAATAATCCTCAATTTACCTTAATAAACAATTGTATTCAAAAAGAAAAACAATTTCGCATTATATATTTGCTGTAATAATTCGCCATAAAGCCATTCTTTTTTGATTCTGCGCTTTCTGATCGCCCTGCTCGTCTACAGTTTTATTCACTCCTTTTTTTGCCAAGAAAGCTTCGTATATGTTGGTATTGCCGACAAATTCTACTTGTTCGTAAGAAAATGGCCTGAAAATTTGCCTGTGGTTAAAAAATTAATTATAATAAGCCGTGAGTCATTAAATTTTTAGGATCAATAAATCGATTAAACAAAAAGGTTATGGTGAAAAAAATCAGTGCGTCGCTGTTGCTGTTCGTTGCAGCGATGATGGCCTACAGCACAGGGTGGGCGGCCGAGCCGGTTGTGACCGATACCGGTACAACCTCCTGGATGCTGACTTCGACGGCGCTTGTTTTGCTGATGGTGCCCGGTCTGGCTATGTTCTATGGCGGTCTTGTGCGAACCAAAAACGTTATCGGCACCATGATGCACAGCTTTGGCGCAATGGTGGTGATCGGCGTACTGTGGCCGATGGTCGGATATGCTCTGAGCTTTGGCCCTGGCATTCTGGGCGGCATTGTCGGATGGGAGCCGAAATATTTCATGTTGCAGGGTATTGATGATACGATCATGTCTACCCAGATTCCCGAGTATGTGTTCGCGATGTTTCAGGGCAAGTTCGCCATCATCACCCCCGCGCTTATTGCTGGTGCGTTTGCCGAGAGGGTGAATTTCAAGGGCTATCTTCTCTTTATCGCGCTCTGGTGCGTACTGGTGTACAGCCCGATCTGTCACTGGGTCTGGGCCGCTGATGGTTTCCTTTTCAATCTCGGTGCCATGGGCGCTATCGATTTTGCTGGCGGCACGGTCGTTCATATCTCTTCCGGCGTGACCGGGTTGGTGGCGGCGCTTTTTCTTGGCGCTCGCAGGGGATACCCGAGAAACGTGATGTCGCCGAACAACATGGTCATGACCCTCATGGGCGCTGGCTTGCTCTGGGTGGGATGGTTCGGTTTCAACGCTGGTAGCGCCATCGCCAGCAACCTGGCCACTGCTCGCGCTCTGACGGTTACTCAAATCGCCGCGGCATCGGGCGCTTTCACCTGGCTTGTCATTGAGCTTGTGCATCATGGCAAGGCAACCAGCCTTGGCGTGGCCTCGGGTATTCTTGCGGGTCTCGTGGCGATCACCCCGGCGGCAGGCGTTGTCGCTCCTGCCGGAGCTTTCGCTCTTGGTGCAATTGCCGCCGTTATCTGTTATCTTGGTCTGTTGCTCAAGGGCAAGCTCGGTTATGATGACAGCCTCGACGCTTTCGGCGTGCATGGTATTGGCGGTATTGTCGGCGCTCTCTGCCTGACCTTCTTCATCCGCCCGTCGTGGATGGCCGATGCAGCCGCCAAGGTCGGTGGCACCTGGACGGTCTGGCAGCAGCTCGGCGTACAGGCGACCGCAGTGGGCATCACCGTCGTCTACGCGGCAGTCGTTTCGCTGATCATCCTGTTCATTGTCGAGAAAACCATCGGACTGCGCGTAACGGAGAATGACGAAATGTCCGGTCTCGATCACAGCATGCACGGTGAGCAGGGATATGGCCTTATCAACCCTAACTAATTATCAAGAATGAAACTGATAACCGCCATCATACAGCCCGACAGGCTCGACCATGTGCGCGAAGCACTGATCCAGGCTGATATTACGAGGATCACTGTCAGCAGGGTCACCGGTCACGGACGCCAGGAGGATATTGAATATTATCGCGGACAGAAAATTGCGCCGAACCTGCTCCCAAAAGTTCGTCTCGATATCGCGGTCAACGACCAGTTCGTCAACATCACCGTCGATACCATCGCCAAAGCCGCACGGCATGAGGGCGGTGAAATAGGCGACGGCAAGATTTTCATCACCCCTCTGGAGGAGTGCGTGAGAATCAGAACCAACGAACGGGGGGGCAGCGCCATCTGAAGCGTGCTCACCAGTCGGTCAGAGCGTTCAGCCGACCACAAGAACAAAGCCGCAGGGATCGCTCCTTGCGGCTTTGTTCATTTACGTCGATTTTGAAATCCGGGCGAGAGCTGTCGCAACGTCGCTATTTCGTCTGCCGCCAGTCAGGCGTGGTGGCGTCGAGCCAGCGCTGGGCATCGGGGTCACCAAGCTTAGCGGCCTGGATCAAATCCTCGAAGGTGCCGGTGCTATCGCCGGTCTTGAACCGGGCGACGCCGCGATGGAAAAATGCCGCCGCCATTTTCCTGTCGAGGTTTATGGCCTGGGTGAAGTCGGGAATTGCCTCGGCGTAACGGCCGCTCATGTTCTTGACAACGCCACGGTTGAAGTAGCCAACCGCCTGGAATTGAGGTTCGCCGAGGTCGATAACTGCAGTGTAGTCGGAGATTGCTTTCTGGTACTGGCGCATTTTCTGCCATGCCGCCGCCCGCATCTGGTAGGCCATGACAAGCCGGTTGTCGCTCTCTATGGCTTTGGAGTACAAAACGACCGCCTCCCTGAAATTGCCTGCGCGATGCATCGCAAGGGCCTCATCGAAATAGGTTTCTGATGAAGCTGCCGCGCATGGAGTGACATACAGGCTGATCGCTACAGCGGGAAGGGCAAGAAATGCCGCGAGAGATCTCATTGAGGCAAGGAGCGGGTGAAATTGGATTCGTGCGGTTTTTTGCAGCGAACAGGAGGCTTCTCTATAAAAATACCGAACAGGGGTCAAAAAATTCAACAGAAAGTCAGTACCTTGATGCTTGTGATTCCTGAACCAGCGTTTTTTTGATCTGTTTTGCAGGAAATCAGCATTATCGTCCGCCGAACTCAATCCGAAATCAACAGGGCTTGCATGTTCCGCATAAGTCTTGAAGAATTCGAAGGCCCCCTTGACCTTCTGCTGTTTTTCATCAAGCGCGACGAGCTTGACATCTACAATATTCCGGTTTCGAAAATTACCGGTGATTTCATCGCCTATATCCATGCCATGCAGCGGCTGAATCTCGAAGTCGCCGCAGAGTTTATCTACATGGCTTCGATGCTCATGAGCATCAAGGCGCGGATGCTGCTCCCTCGCGCGGAACCCGATGAGGGCGACGCGGATGAGTTCGATCCCCGAACCGAGCTGGTGCAGCGGCTGCTCGAATACAAGCGGATCAAGGAGGGGGCCGCCGAGCTGGAGCTTCTCTGCTTCGACCGGGCGCGGATGTTTCCACGAGGCTATTTCGAGGAGCTGGAGCCTGCGGTGATCGATGAGATGGACGAGCCGGTCAATCGTCCGACGCTCTATCATCTCATGCTGGCCTACCAGTCGGTGCTCGACAACATGCCGAAGGTGCGTACGCAGAACGTGACCGACGCGCCGGTGACGGTCGAGGAGCAGAGCGCGCTCATCATGGCGCGTCTCGGGGAGCGGGTGCAGGTGTCGTTCAGTTCGCTCTGCAACGAACTCCGCGAAGCGATTGTGATCGTCGTGACTTTTCTCGCCGTGCTCGAACTCTGCCGCAACCACAAAATCTCCGTGATTGTCAAAGAGGGAGTCAACGATTTCTGGATTTCACAAAGAGACCATGTCGAATAACCTCATAATTCCATAAGTCCATGCCTGAAATTGCGCCGTTCAAGGGGATTGTTTACGGCCCCGATCTTGCCGGAGAGGCTTCCCGGCTGATTTGCCCGCCGTACGACGCCATTCCGCCCGTCATGCAGCAGGAGCTGTACGGGAGTTCCGACTACAACGCCGTCCGGCTGGAGCTGCCCGCGGAGCCGGATCCCTACGCCGCCTCCGCATCACGGCTTCGCGAGTGGCTCGCGTCGGGCGTTCTCGTGCAGGATGGCGAACCGGCGCTCTATCCCTGCTTCCAGACCTTCGAGGACGAGCACGGCGTGACGCGCACGCGCAAGGGGCTGTTCGCCGCGCTCCGGCTTTACGACTTCGCCGAAGGCGAGGTGTTGCCGCACGAGCGCACGCTTTCGGGGCCGAAGGTTGACCGGCTGAAGATGTTCCGCGAGACCGGCGCAAACATCAGCAGCATTTTCGGGCTGTATGCCGATCCCGCCCGCCAGGTTGACGAAGCGATCAGCGCGTTCGCCGAAACGCATGAACCATTGATCGAAGCCACTTTTCAGGGGGTGCGCAACCGCCTGTGGCGCGTGACCGATCCCTCGCTGATCGCCGCCGCGCAGTCGGTGCTGGCCGGGCTGAAGGTCTATATTGCCGACGGCCACCACCGCTACGAGACCGGCATCGCCTACCGGAACGAGCGGGCGGCGTCGAATCCCGGCCATACGGGGCGGGAGCCATATAATTACATCATGGCGTATCTGACCAACATTTACGACGAGGGCCTCCTGATTCTGCCGATCCACCGGCTCGTGCATGGTCTGCCGTCGTTTGACACCGAGTGCTTCATCAAGCGCCTCGACAAACACTTCACCGTCTGGGAGCTGCCAGGCCACAAAGCGCTCGACGAGTTTCTCGCGGGATGCGCGAAGTGCATCTCCTACGGCATCGTTCTGCCCGGCGTGACGCTTGGTATCACGCTCGACTGCAAGCCGGAAGAGGCGCTCTCCACGCCGGTGCCCGAGGTGATGCAGCAGCTCGGTGTCGTCTTGCTGCACGATCTGGTGTTCGGCCAGATTCTCGGTATCACGGCTGAAGCGACCAGCAAAGAGAGTAATCTCGTCTATGTGAAGAACGAGCAGGAGGTGTTCGACGCGGTGGCCAGCGGCAAGGCTCAAATGGGGGTCGTGATGAAGCCCACGCGAGTCAGTCAGGTGATCGATGTCGCCGCTTCCGGCGAGGTCATGCCGCAGAAGTCAACCTGGTTCTACCCGAAGGCGATGACCGGCATGGTTTTTCATTCGCTGGAGAAGGAGGCATGAGGGGAGAGTTTCTGTCGAAATCCGCAGACGAAACCCGCGAGTACGCCCGGCGGTTCGCCTCCGGGCTGAGGCCGGGCGACGTGGTCTGCCTGACCGGTCAGCTCGGCGCAGGCAAGACCGAGTTCATGCGGGGTATCACGGAGGTGTTTGGCTGCGACGAGCAGCTCACCAGCCCCACCTTTTCGCTGATGAATATCTACGAGGGGGAGTTGCGCGGCCAGCCGTTCGAGCTGCATCACTTCGATCTCTACCGGCTCGAATCGGAAAAGGAGCTTGATTCCGCCGGGTTCGACGACTATCTTTCGGGGCCTTTCCTGTCGGTGGTCGAGTGGGGCGAGCGCTTCGCCTCGCTGGAGCGGCGCTACACCCGCCGCGTGCAACTCGACATCGCCGGGGAGGAGCAGCGGAAAATTGTCATAAACTGAAGCTTTTTCATGAAGATTCTTGCCATCGAGTGTACTCACGGTTTCGCCAGCGTCGCGGTCAGCCGCGACGAGCACATGGTCGAGCGCCGTCTCGCGGAGTGGCAGAAGACCGCCGAGTCGCTCGTGCCGCTTGTCATGCAGGTCATGGATGAGGCGGGATTGGCGGTGGCTGAACTCGATGGCGTGGCGGTCTCATCCGGCCCAGGCTCCTTCACCGCGCTGCGCATCGGCATGTCCGTCGCCAAGGGGATCGCCTTCGGCGCTGGTCTGCCGCTCGCGCCGGTGCCGACCTTACTCGCCATGGCCGAGGCCGCTGCGGAGCAGGTCGCGTCCAGGTACATTGTTCCGGTGATTCCTTCGAGGGCGGGCGAGTATTTCTATTCGATTTTCTCTGTGGAAGATGGAGCGTTTTCGGAGATCAAAAGTTCGCGCTGCCTCGTCTCCGAACTGCCCGCACGGCTTACCTCCATCGCCGGGAGCATGAGTATCGTCAGTCGCTCGGCTGACCTCCTTGCCGACGAGGCACCCTCGCTCGCGCCGCATCTCGTCGATGCCTCCACCTTCAGCGCCGCATCGCTCTTCCGTCAAGCCAGCAAAGCGCTTTCGGTTGGCATGGTCGAGTCGGCATCCGGCGCGGCACCTGACTATCGCCAGACCTTCACCCCCTTGCAGAGGCGCAACTGAACCGTCGCCCAGCCACCCGCTTTCTCCATGCCGGAATCGCCTACCCCTGCCGCCTTGACAATTCGTGACAAGCTGATTAAATCAGGCGGTCAATAGTGCAATATTGCTATATTGACAGGCGGGAATGCTTCCCGCGTGAAGGATTATTTATCAATAAAATGGTTATCTATGTCCCGTTCGGAACATGAGGCTGCTTCAGGCGTTGAAGCCCGCGAAGTGGCGATGAGTGAGTTGCTTGCCAGGAGAGTTGCGGAGTTGTCGCTTGAAAAGAAGGGTGAAGATGTCAAGATTCTCGATCTCCGCGGACTGACGAGCGTGACCGATTTTTTTGTGATTATCACCGCCGACTCGGAGCGTAAAGCCAAGGCGGTTACCGACTTTATCGTCGATGAACTCAAGGAGGAGGGCGAGCGTCCGATGCACGTCGAGGGACTCGATTCGCTCCACTGGGTCTTGATCGATTACGTCGATGTGGTGGTGCACATCTTCCAGCCGGAAGAACGCAAATTTTACGATCTCGAATCGCTCTGGTCCGACGCGCCGGTCACGGTCGTCACCGCGCCGGAGCCTTCGGAAGAGCCGGGGACGCAGGAAGGGTGATTGCCGCCATCCGGGTGTTTCGGAGTTGCAGGTTTTACAAGCTATTTCATACATTAGGCCATTGTTTTTCAGGGTAATTCAAAGTCAGGATTTCGATTATGCAGCGTGAGAAGATATTGCCGATCAGCATTGAAGAGGAGATGCGGGGTTCCTATCTCGATTATTCAATGTCGGTCATTGTCAGTCGAGCGCTTCCCGATGTCCGTGACGGACTGAAGCCGGTGCATCGCCGCGTGCTCTACGGCATGCACGAGCTGGGCTTGCAGGCGGGCAAACCGCACAAGAAATCGGCCCGTATCGTCGGTGAAGTGCTCGGTAAGTACCATCCGCATGGCGATACGGCGGTGTACGACAGTCTTGTCCGCATGGTGCAGGACTTTTCGTTGCGCTATCCGCTGATCGATGGCCAGGGCAACTTCGGCTCGGTCGATGGCGACTCTCCGGCGGCCATGCGTTACACCGAGGTGCGCATGAAGGCCATCGCGGGCGAGATGCTCAAGGACCTCGACAAGGAGACGGTCGATTTCTCGCTCAACTTCGACGATTCGCTCGAAGAGCCGACGGTGCTTCCGGCGGCGATTCCGAACCTCCTCGTCAACGGCGCGTCGGGCATCGCGGTCGGAATGGCCACCAACATTCCGCCGCACAACATGCGCGAGGTGGTCAGCGGCCTGATCGCGCTCATCGAGAATCCCGAGATCGAGATCGGCGACCTGATGAAGCACGTTACCGCACCCGACTTTCCGACCGGCGGCATCATCTACGGCTACGAAGGCGTCCGCCAGGCCTACCTGACCGGTCGCGGCAAGGTGGTGATTCGCGCCCGCGCCGTGGTCGAAGTGACGCAGAAGAATGGCCGCGAGTCGATCATCGTCACCGAGCTTCCCTATCAGGTCAACAAGGTTCGCCTGATCGAAAAGATCGTCGAGCTGGTGCACGACAAGAAGGTCGAGGGGATCGCCGACATTCGCGACGAGTCCGACCGCGAGGGGATGCGCCTCGTCATCGAGCTGAAGCGCGACGCCGTGGCCAAGGTGGTGCTGAACAATCTCTACAAGCATACGCCGATGCAGGACACCTTCGGGGTGATCATGCTGGCGCTGGTCGATGGCGTGCCGCGCATCCTCAATCTCAAGGAGATGATGCAGTACTACATCCGGCACCGCAACGAGATCGTCCTGCGCCGCACGCAGCACGACCTGACCGCTGCCGAGAAGCGTGCGCACATCCTCGAAGGCCTCAAAATCTGCCTCGATAATCTCGACGAAGTCATCTCCACCATCCGTCAGTCGCCCGATGCGACGACCGCGCAGAGCCGCCTGATCGACCGCTTCGGCCTCTCCGAAATCCAGTCGAAGGCGATTCTCGAAATGCGCTTGCAGCGCCTGACCGGCATGGAGCGCCAGAAGATCGACGATGAGTACCGCGAAACCCTCGCGCTCATCGAGGAGCTGAAATCGATTCTCGAAAGCCCCGCAAAGCAGATGGAGATCATCCGTACCGAGCTGCTGAAGGTCAGCGAAGTCTATGGCGACGCCCGCCGCACCGAGCTTCGTCCGCAGGAGGGCGACTTCTCCATCGAGGACATGATCGCCCAGGAGGATGTGGTCATCACCATCACGCACGACGGCTTCATCAAGCGCTTCCCGGTGTCGGGCTATCGCCGCCAGAATCGCGGCGGGCGCGGCGTGGCGGGCGCGCAGG
>JAAXXD010000100.1 GCA_013334655.1 Chlorobaculum sp.
GGCAGGCCTTGCGCCTGCCCTGAATACCTGCATAACTTTGGCTTCTCCTGAAAGGGCAACCGCAAGGGTTGCCCCTACAAGGTCACAACACGCACTCCCCCCTCACCGCTCCCTTTTTGAACAAACGCAGCAGTCGGCGTTAAGAAACATCGCCATTTTCGCCAGCGACCTCGTGCCGACCACGTTGGTTCCGTGGCCTGGCTCGATGTGCACGTCGCCGAGGTAGTCGCTGCCACCATCCTCCTCAATCGCACGCTCCAGCGCGTCGAGCTTGCCGATGAGGCTGTAGGCTGCCGATTGCGGCGTCGAGCACGAGACCGGCGGATTGTCGAAGCCGTGCACCACGTAGCCGTCCGGAACCATGTCTTCATCGGGATAGTGGTGCCAGTGTGTCATACCGCAGCCGAAACGTTCGAGCAGGCCGGGGAAGCGGCTGTCGGGCGCGAGTGCTTGCAGGATGCTCGCGATCATAGCGTTGCCCACGGCGTGGGCGATGATGGTCAGGGTGTCGAACGAGGGCTTCGAGATAAGATCGTCCGGCAAACCGTTCGGCGTGGCCAGCCAAGCGCGTCCGTTTTCATAGCCGATTTCGACCAGATCGTGGCGCGGGTTGATGGAGGTTTTGCGGCATCCCGACCGGGTCGTGACGATGCGCACGCCGGGCACGGGCACGAGCAGGCGCTTTCCGGCAATCATGACCGGCACGAGATTCCGAGTATCAGGCGACATTTCGACGCCATCCACCTCGATTGCCGGTTCGACCCGCACCGGAAGCTGGCGGGCGAAAAAGCCGTAGCTCATGCCGCTGCGGTCGTCGAGATAGCGAGAGACGATCTTGCGGTAAAAGCCGTTGCGGTAGGCGAGCGATTCGCGCGAGGTGTGATTCATGAAGCGTGAGTTCCCCGCCCAGATGCGCCCGCACTCCACGAAATCTGCGGCGATTTTCTGAAACTCCGGCGTCGCGACGTCGAGCGCCCCCGGACGAATCTCCAGATCGCCGTCACGCGGTGGCACCACCTGTGCGGTGATCTTGGGAATCAGCGAATCGAGCACATCACGCGCCTCCGGCAGCGGCGTCTCAAAGGTGGTGATGCCGCCGTTCATGCTGCATACCGTCCACGACGTATCGGTAACGTAGATCAGCAGATGCACCATCTCCCAGGCGAGTCGCCCGATGACCGCGTCGAGCGTCTCCTGCGGCGTCTGGCCGTCGCGCACCGGCGGCGGTTCGTCGTAAACGCCGACGATCAGGTTGTTGTAGAGCGTCGAAACCCGGTTGATCGGCAAGAGTTCGTCGGGAAAAACTCCCGGCGCGATGACCACCGTGCCCGCCGCGAAGCGCGAGGCGTTACGGTCGCCCGGCAGCGCTTCGTCGACCGTAACGCCGCACTGCGCAAAGGCTTCGCCAAGCGCGGCGGTAAAGTGGTGCAGCCTCGGACTCAGCTTCGGAGCCGGGCATAAGGCCACGCGCAGTTGAGCGCTCATGGCAAGTGGATCGAGCGGCGTTGATGCCGGAATGCCGAGAAGCCGGTTCAGCCAGCAGGCGCTGATGCGTTCAGTCATGAAACACAGAGGGTGGAGCGTTGGACAATGGTTCGGAGGCTGTAAAAAAATAATGGCGGCGGTCACTCGCCCGTGGGGTGTTCGTGACCCCAGAGCAGCTTCTTGCGAAGAATTTCGCAGTAGTTTCTTTTTTCGTTCGCCACGAGATTGATCATCTGGGACGATTTTTTCACGCTCACCTCCTCGCCTGGGCGGAGCATCTTTTTGACGACGCCATCGAGCTTCACCGGAAACTCCCCGGCGAGCGAATCGACCGAAATCCTGACCGTCTTGTCATCGCTGATGACGATTGGCCTGACCGTCAGCATGTGCGGGCAGATCGGCGTGATGACGAAGACGTTCGATTTCGGCGCGATGATCGGGCCTCCGGCGGACATGGAGTAGGCCGTCGAGCCGGTCGAGGTGGCGATGATGATGCCGTCGGCGCGGTAGGATGCCAGATTTTCGTTGTCGAGCCAGATGTTGAAGTCCGGCAGGCGCGACGAGGTTCCTTTTTCGATGATGACGTCATTGAGCGAGGTCATCGGCTCGCCCGATTCAAACGAGGCTTCGAGCTGCGAGCGCGTATGGATCGAGTAATTACCACTCAGCAGATGGTCTATGGCTGTGTACATCTCGTCCGGGCTGAATTCGGTCAGGAAACCGAGGTCGCCCACGTTGATGCCCATCACCGGCTTGGAGCGCGAGTAATGAGAGGCGAGCAGGAGCGTGCCATCGCCGCCGAGGGAGATGAATGCGTCGCAGTCGCGACTGAGGTTAGTGTTCTTTTCCCACTTTTTGCAGCCGAGGGCCGCCGCCGATTGGGGATCGAAAACATAGTCAACCGAGCGCTCCTTCAGCCAGGCGACAAGCTCGCGGGCGAGCGCCAGCGCCTTCTCTCTGGTGGTGTTCACGAAAATGGCGAGTTTCATGAGCCGTTCCTTTCCTGAAGGAGTTGATAGAGCCGGTTCGCTTCGCAGAATTTCGATTCGAGCGCTTCGAAGTTTTTCGACCGCACCTCGCTGGCGATTTCGGCCAGTCTCGCGGAGAAGGTCTCAAGCTCGCTGGCGATGTTGTCGAGGTTGGTATCCACAATGTCCCGCCAGACCGGCCAGGGACTGCCCGCCAGCCGCGCCACCGAGGCGAATCCGGGGCCACCCCACGCGACGTTGTCGCGGCAGTGGCGCATGAGCGCAGTGGAGATGAGCTGCGGAAGATGGCTGATGTTGGCGTAGACCCGGTCATGCTCTTCAGGACTCATGATGAGCGGTTTGCATCCGGCGGCGCGAAGCAACTCCACAAGCTCGTCAATGCGTGCGGCTTCAGGCGCGTCGGCGTCAGAGCAGAGAATCATGAGGCGTCCGGTAAGCAGCTCTGGTGAGGCCGCCCGGTAGCCCTGCTGTTCACGCCCGGCGATGGGGTGCATTCCGATGAACTCTATGCCGAGTTCCCGCGCCCTTACGGCGATTTCCGCCTTGGTGCTCGACACGTCGCTCACCAGCGCGCCCTTCCTCGCGTACCGCTTCACCTCGTCGAGCAGCGCGATGTTGGTGACGACCGGCGCGCAGAGCACGACGAGATCGGCGTCGTAGAGCCTCGCCGGATCGGCTTCGAAGCGGTCGAGACCACACTCGTCCGTAATCGTCGCGATGTCTTCGTCGCCGAAGCCCGGATCGAAACCGATCATCTCGATCTTCCGGCCCGTTGAGGCCGCGGCGCGTTTGAGCGCCTGCATCAGCGACGCGCCGATGAGGCCGAGTCCGACGAACGAAATGGTGTGGATGCCCTGCCGCATCTGCTGGTCAGCCCTGCGGATTGGTGCGGCTGCCCGGCGCGTAGATCGGAATTCCCTCCTTGCAGAGCGGGCACTCCTCGGGCGCGTAGCTGACCACCTCCATCGTGAGCAGCGAGAACTGCCGGTCGGCGAGCCGCACCTTGCCGTTGCTGCGGTCAACCACGGAGGCGACGCCTGCCACCGTGGCTCCGGCGGCCTTGACCTGCTCGATCACCTCGGCGACCGAACCGCCGGTAGTGATAACATCCTCGACCACCAGAACCTGCTCGGCGGGATCGATGGAGAAGCCGCGCCGGATCATCATCGTGCCCTCCTTGCGCTCGGCAAAGATGGTCTTGACGCCGAGCTGCCGACCGACCTCCGTGCCGACGACGATACCGCCGATTGCGGGCGAGATGACTGTCGTGATGCCGCTCTCCCTGAAGAATGCCGCAATTTCGCCGCAGATCGCCGAAAGATATTCCGGGTATTGCAGCACCTTGGCGCACTGGAAATAGGAGTTGCTGTGGCGGCCTGAAGTGAGCCTGAAGTGCCCGTCGAGCAAAGCGCCGCTCGACTTGAACATCGCGAGAGTTTCCGAATTGGTCATGGAGAAACAACGGTCAAAAGTGCGTTAAAAAGGCAAACCGTTAAAGATACAGAAGCCCCCGCGAAATGCTAAACCCAAAATGGCGCGAATGGCGCGAGGATGCGCTCAAGGGCGGCTATCGAGGTATCCCTGAAGGATAAGGCAGGCCGCGGCGGTATCGAGCCGCCCCTTCTCGTTGCGCGTCTTGCGGCTCTTGCCTGAAGCGGCGAGCAGTTTCATCGCCGTGCGCGAAGTGCGGTGCTCGTCGAAGGTCTCGACCGGAATGCCGGGAAACGCCTCCCGAAGCTCCGCGACGAAGCGGTCGATCACACCCGTCATGCGGTTCTCGCCGCCCGTATCGCTCAGCGGATAGCCAACCACGAACATCGCGATCCCCTCATCGTCCCGCACCTTCGACAGCACCTTGACCAGCCCCTCCATATCGAACGTCCCCAACGGCTGCGCAAACATCCGCAAAGGATCGCTCACCGCCACCCCAATCCGCTTGGTGCCAAAATCGATGCCGATGATACGCTGGTGTGATGGAGACATAATGGATAATGGATAATGGATAATGGATAATGGGTAGTTGATAATGGATAATGGATAGTTGACAATGGATAATGTAACAACAGATGGCGATGAATGAATTCGCTTGGAGGTTCGTCTCATGCGCACGGAAATTTCTGTAGGGGCAGCCCTCGCGGCTGCCCTCGATGCGGCGAGAATCAACGAGATCTGCGTGTCTGCCCTCGTCGCGAAGTCAATAATTGCTGTATATTTGGAAAAAGTCTTGTATTCCATAGCATACGAAGACCATTAGCTCCTATGGCAAACGAACAGTCGCCGCAGAAAAAGTCCGCCAATCTTTCAGTCGATCAGATGCAAAGCGGCATCGCTCGGATTGAAAAGCGCATCGCAGAACTTGAAGCATATGATGTAAATACTATTGGACAGGATAATCAAACCCCAACCGATGTGCTGAGAAAAAAGGTCAACAGTACTCTTCAGGATATTTTGTGAAGTGATAGCAGGGAATATGATGATTATGAATTGGACTTATTTTATCCCCACATATGGCTTCGCCTAAATTTAGAAGATACGCGATCTTATTATAAAGATGATCTTAAACGAGCAGCACTCAAATTGAACGCGCTCAAAGAAGTGCTGGAAGAACGAGTCGCTTATGCTTTGCCATCTCAGGCATCTTCAGCTCTCCAGCCATCACCGACCCCCAATACTGGTAAAGTCTTTATCGTGCACGGTCACGATAACGGCGTGAAGGAAACGGTAGCTCGTTTCATCGAGAAGTTCGGGTTGGAGGCGGTCATTTTGCACGAGCAGTTAGATCAAAGCCGGACGGTTATTGAAAAACTGCTGGATCATGCTGTTGAAGCTGACTATGCAATTGCTCTGTTTACTCCAGACGACATAGGCTATCCGGTAAACAATCCCGATGATCGCAAGCATCGGGCACGGCAGAATGTCGTCCTCGAACTGGGACTTTTTCTGGGTTTTCTTGGCAGGAAACGGGTCGCATTGCTCCATACTGGAGATGTGGATATTCCATCCGATTTTTCCGGCGTACTCTACGTGAAACTTGATGGTGTTGGGGCATGGGAAACGAAGCTTGCCGGAGAGATGAAAAAAAGCGGAATGGCTGTTGATTTGAACAACTTGATTGGCATCTGAAAAGAATCAGCGAAACGTTCTTTGTGCCGTTCCCCGCGATTTCCCTCTCTCAGAGATTTTCTTGCAGCTCTTTCAGTCGTTTGGCCGGGTTGGTGAATTTTACCTTTTCGATGTCGAATCTTGCCGGGTCGAAGGGCTGGTCGCTTTGGTTGCTTTCGTTGAGCCAGGCGACAATATCCTCGTGCTCTTCTGACTCCGGGTTCGAGAGCGTTTCGAGCAGGTCGGTGTAACCGCCGGGGCCGCCGCAATCTTCGGGAGGCGTGGCGCACGCGCCGTCGATGCAGCGGGGCAGCTTCGCTCCTTTTTCCCGTAACAGGATGCCTTCGAGCAGCACCTCATGCACCCAGTTGTCCC
>JAAXXD010000026.1:0-22545 GCA_013334655.1 Chlorobaculum sp.
TGTTGACCGAAACCGTCCCGAGGCTGAACCGGTCGAGAAAATCCTTCGAAGCGCCACGCGCCCACAGGTAGAGAGCCTTGTCGGTGTAGATCAGGTAATCCTGATACACGATGTTGCCCACCCGCTCTTGGTGAGACTCGTAAAATACCCCGTCAAAAAAAGCGACAGGGGTTTCACCCTCGCCTATCAGCCGTTTCTGGAAAAACTCGGAGACATCATCCAGCTCTGTCTGTCCCGAGATGTAGAGAGAAATATTTGCCATTTACCGCGTCCGGTCACGTTACCTGTAATACCCGTTCTTTACCGACAGAAAGTTCGAATGACCAAAATATGAAAACAAAAATAAATTACGTAACAAAGAGGGAGATTAGGGGCAGGGAAAAAGCGGAAAGGTCACGAGTGAACTCCCAAAACCAGCCGGAATCACTGCGACCAGGCCGGTGATGAGGCCCGAACGGAAACAAAAAAAGCAGTGACGGCAAGAAACCTGTCACTGCTTTCAACAATCTGCTGAACGGTTTGCTTATTTGGCAAACTTGGATTCAACTTCTTTGGTAGGAACGGCATAGCCGGAAACCTCGGGTGAAGAACCACGAAGGCTGCCGCCGCCACCCATCGAACCATAGGCATTGCGGTTGATCCTCATGGTGCCTTTGCCCAGCGAATCAAAAAGCATACCGACGGTTTCCCAGTGACCTTCGACCATAACTTCGAAAATACGGCCTGCGGCGGCTAAAATGTCGGTAAAGACGCCTCCTCCACTCATAACTCCTCCTTTTGGAATTTAATTGACAGAAAAAACAGGAATAAAAATCGAGACTTTAGGACAAAAATAAGCGAATAAACGAAAAAACACAAATAAAAGATTTTATGCGCCATCCCGCCTTTTGTCCGGCCGGATGATTCCGAAAAAAAGCCTTATTTTTTCACGGTAGTTTTCTGGAACGAGCCGGCAATGTTCTTGACCGCCTCGGAAGCTGAAACGCCTGCGTCGCCAACCGCTTTGGCCGCATTACTGGTCGCGTTTTCGACATTCTTTACCGCATCGCTGTACAGCTCGCCAGCCGAACGGGAGACATCCTTCACGGTGATCGCCACGCGGTCGATGGTTTCGCCGACCACGCCGCCCGAACCGCCAAGAACGTTGGCGATACCCGAGGCATCGACCAGGGAACCGACCGTGCCGGTCACTGTCTCGACAACGCTGCCAGCCACTTCAAGACCGCCGACGATGGCGCTCTGACCGGTCAAAAGCAGACTTTCGGCAAGAAAGGTCAGCCTGTCGGTGAAATCGAGTTCCTTGAAGTCTTTGCGAAGTTTCTGATACGACTCTGACATTGTATCCTCCTTTTGACCGGCGTTTTGAACAGCTTCAGTTGCCGGTTTTCGTGTAAAGTTGTGAAATTGACAATTGCCCCAATTTAATAAAAAAACAAGCTTTACTCAAACCGAATCAGGCCTTGTTGAACTCCCTCGTGCGGTGATGGTGCCCCTGTTTTTCGAGATCGAACGGAATGTGAAGCCACTTGTCCTTGAAGACGGCGTCGCCGGGTTCGAGACCGGTGAGGCTGACCGGGAGCGTAATGATCTTGCGCTGGTTGCCGATCTGCACGTACAGTTCGTCACCGGTAACCCACACATCGATATCGACCGGATTGGCGAACATGAGCTTGAGCTGCACTTCGTAAACATCTCCCTGACGGACGAACTTGATCGGCGGTTCGTCGTACATGAGACCAGACGGATCGGTATCGCCGTAAATGTCATGCGCGAAAACTTCGAGTGACTTGACGCCGACGATCTCCTGATCGTACATTTTGAGCTTCTTGACCGGCAGCGGAGAGAAGCCCTCTTCGATCTCGCCGAGATACTTCTGCTGGATGGCTTTCCATTTTTCGAGGTAGCCGCTGTTCTCCTGCGCGTCGAGCAGTTTGTTGACCAGCACCATATCGACCTTGAAGCCGTAAAGGTTCAGGTAGGTCAGGGCGCGCATGGTCTCCTTGATCGACATCTTCTCAGCGTTCATGACCAGACGGACCGTCGATTTGACGTTGTCGGTCAGAATCTCGCGAATGTCTTCGAGCTCGTCGAACACCTGATCGACCGATTCGATGGCATCTTCCGGCGGAATGTAGTAGGCGATCTTGTCAGACATCTTGGAGAGCGGCTTGCTGAGCGGACGGACAATGTATTTGTTAACGTTCTTGACCGCCTTCATGCCCCATGAAAGGGTATCCGGCAGGGAGAGGAGGCGGAGAGTTTCGCCGGTTGGCGCGGTGTCGAGCACGAGCGCGTCGTACAGACCGGCAGATTTGTAACGTTTGATGCGAAGCAGGGAGAACAACTCCTCCATGCCCGGAAGAATCGTCATTTCATCGGCCATGACGCCCGAAACGCCCTGGGCCATAAAAATACGGGTGTAGTATTTCTGTACCGAATGCCAGTTCTGCTTGAGGTCAACGTAGGGATTTACCTCGATGGCGTGAAGATTTTCCTTGATCTTGGTCGGCTCCGCACCAAGCTGGAGGTTGAAAGAATCTGAAAGGCTGTGAGCGGGATCGGTTGAAAGCACCAGAGTACGATGCCCCAATTCAGAAAGACGAACTGCTGTGGCGGCCGAGACGCTTGTCTTGCCGACACCACCTTTACCAGTGAAAGTTAATATACGCATGAACCAGGCATTGGAAGTTTATTGTACAGCCAAGATCGTAAAGATATACTTCTCCCGTCATTCTGCAAAAGATCATTCGTCACATCAGCCTCCAGTCAAGTTTCTTCCGGTGTCCAGCAAGCTTCTTTTGCGCTTCAAGTAATTGTTAAATGTCTTTTTTTCAAGCGGTTATCATCATCGCAAGCACTGCGCTCCACTGAAACGCATTTGCAAAATCGGCGGCAAGGCTCTTAATTAATGACAGATAATTTTCGATTGTCAGGGAAATCACCCCATGCGCCTGGCAATCGCAACCCGGAAAGCTTTTTCCCATGCTTCAAACCAGCGCTATTTCCGACGTCAGAACCCGCATCTCAGCTATTCGGCCTGCGGGAGCGGATGTCTCGATCCTTTCGATGAGTTGCCCTGAAATCGCCGCCAGCGCCAGACCGGGCAACTTCGTCAACATCAAGGTCAGCGCTGCCGACCAGCCGCTGCTCAGGCGTCCCTTCTGCATCCATAACGTGCAGAGCGATACGATCGACGTCATGGTGAAAAACGTCGGGCGCGGCACCTCGTTGCTTTGCGAAGCTTCTTGCGGCGAAAGCCTGATGGTGCTCGGCCCGCTCGGCAACTCGTTCGGCGTCAACACCGGAAATTTCGACACTGCGCTGCTCGTCTCCGGCGGGATCGGCACCGCGCCGATGCTCTTCCTCGAAAAATCGCTTGCGGCGGAAGGCATTCCGTTTCATCACCTGGTGGGAGGCCGGAGCCGTTCCGATCTCCTGACGACCAGGCTTTCCAACGTCAGCGTCTCGACCGACGACGGCTCCGAAGGGTTCCACGGCAATGTGGTGCAGCTTCTCGAAAAGCATCTGGCGGAACGTGAGGACGGACGGGTCAAGGTGTTCGCGTGCGGCCCCAATGCGATGCTCAGGGCGCTCGCCCGCTTCTGCCACGATCGCGCCATTGCGTGCGAGCTATCGCTCGAATCGGTCATGGGGTGCGGCGTCGGCATCTGCTACGGCTGCATGGTCGAACTCACCAATGCCAACGGAGAGAAGGAGAGCATCCTGCTCTGCCGCGAAGGCCCGGTAATCGACGGCAATCGCTTTGTATAGTAATTTGAACAATAACGAATAATCATGTAGCTTGCTGGCACAACAACAGCAAGAAAATCGTACTCAATACTATGGCAAGAGGCTTGAACAAAGTAATGCTGATCGGTCACCTCGGCAACGATCCCGAGCGCCGTGAAACAGCATCGGGACAATCGGTCGTCAATTTCACACTCGCGACCAGCGAAGGGTTCAAGGACAGCAGCGGCAACTTCCAGGAGCGCACCGAGTGGCACCGCATCGTCGCGTGGGGCAAACTGGCCGACATTTGCAGCCAGTACCTCAAGAAAGGGCGGCAGGTTTACCTCGAAGGCCGTCTGCAAACCCGCTCGTGGGACGACAGCAAAACCGGCGAGAAGCGTTATGCCACAGAAATCGTCTGCAGCGACATGCAGATGCTCGGCTCTGGCAGGGACTCCGGCGGCGGCATGGGCGATCAATCTTATCCTCAGGAGCGCCAGTCGTATTCGCGCCCATCGAGACCAGCGGAACCCCCTTCCGGCAATTACGGAGAGCGCCCCTCATCCGGCGGCGGCGTGCAGGAGTTCGAAAAGGACGACCTGCCCTTCTGACGCAGAGTTGACGCAGTGAACCCGCATGGCTGACCTGAAAAAACAGATCGCCTCAGGCAAGATTGCCCCTGTCTACTTTTTTCATGGAGCAGAAAGCTGGCTCAAGGAGGAGATCGAGGAGCAACTGAAGGCGGCGCTCTTTCCCTCGGAAAACGAGGCCGCCCTCAACACGCTCGTCCTGTATGGCCCCGATGTCACGCTCGGGCAGATCGTTTCGGCTGCCTCCGAATATCCGATGTTCACCGAAAAAAAGCTGATCGTCGTCCGCCAGTTCGACAAGCTCAAGAAAGTAACCGGCAAAGATCCGGCGCAACAGCAGGAGGAGTCGCTCCAGCGCTACCTCTCCGATCCCCCCTCATTTGCGGTGCTGGTGCTCGATGCGGACGAGGTCGATAAAAAGGAGCTTGAAAAAGCGCCATACAAGCATCTCAAACCGTTTCGCCACGACTTCCCGGCCATCAAAAATGCGGATGCCTTCGCTGCGGAAAGAGCACGTGAATCGGGATGGGAGTTCGATCCTGACGCGCTGAAAACCTTTGCGGCTTACATCGAGCCATCATCCCGGCTGATCTGTCAGGAGATCGAAAAGCTCACGCTGTATGCAACGGACAAGCGACCCGACCGGCGCATCACCCTCGACGACGTCTGCGACTGCGTCGGTATCTCGCGCAAGTACAACGTCTTTGAGCTTGAAAAAGCGGTGGTTGCAAAAAATCTCCGCCAGTGCAGCGGCGTGGCGCTGATGATCATGGAGCAGGAGGGGCAGAAGGAGGGACTGATGAATATCGTGCGCTACCTGACCACCTTTTTCCTGCGCATCTGGAAGCTTCAGACCCCCGGCGCGCAGCAGCTCTCGCTTCAGGAGACCGCCGCCATGCTCGGCATGTACGGGCGGCAGGAGTTCTTCGCCAAAAACTTCATCGGTTACGCGAGGCAATTCAGCGCCACCGAAACCGAAAATGCGATCCTCGCCCTGCGCGAAGCCGACGCCGCCCTCAAAGGCATCATTTCCTCGCCCGACGACAAATTCACGCTGCTGAAGCTGATGCAGCGATTGTTCAGTTGAGGGGAGCGGCTGTGGACGAGGTGGACGAAGTGGACGAGGTGGACAAAAACCCCGTTCTTACGAAGCCTGTTTACCGCCCTCTTTCAATTCATAATTCATAATGCTCTTAAAGCCATCCTTTTAGCTGATACCACCGCAACGTTTCCGCAACGCCTTTGGCCAACGGCGTGCTTGCGGTGAAGCCGAGTTCGCGCATCGCTTTTTCCGGGCTGCACACCCAGTAATCCTGCACCAGTTCTCTGGCTTTGTCCTGGTTGATCAGCGCCGGACGGCGAGTCAGTTTCGCGACGCCGCCAAGCACTGCGCCAAGCCCGAACGCGAGAGGTTTCGGCAGATTGATACGCAGCAACGGCCCGAAGCCAAGCGCTGGTCGGGCGGCTCCGATCAGCTCATCCCATGCGTATCCTCGCGGCGAGGTAATGAAATAGTCCCGACCGGCAGCAGTTTGCGAATCGAGTGCCAGTAACATCCCGCAGATCAGATCATCGACGTGAATCATGCTGAAGCGTTGCAGTTTTCCGGAGCCTGCCGAGAGCAGATACCCATTTTTCATCATCTTAAATACTTCGAGTATGTCGCGGTCTCCCGGCCCATAGACAGCTGGCGGGCGTACAATGGTCAGCGGAATGCGTCCGGTGTAACGTTGCGCCGCCTCTTCGCCGAGCAGTTTGCTGCGCCCGTAGGCGCTGACCGGACGGGGCATGTCGGTTTCCCGGACGCCTGGAGAGGGCGATGTCGCCGGCCCCATGGCGGCAAGCGACGAGATATGCAAAAATCGTCGGAGCCACGGATTGTGCCGTTTAACCGCTTCAAGCAGATTTTTGACCGGCGTCACGTTGCCCTCGATAAATCCGGCCTCGTTGACCGCTTTGGTCACTCCGGCAAGATGGATGATCGAGGCCACGCCCGAAACCGCCCTGCCGAGAGCCTCCGTATCGCCGTACGCGGCAAACGCCTCCTCGACTCCCGCGCGACATTGTAATGACGATCCGCCCCGGCTCTCGGGTCTGAGAAGAACCCGCACCCGGCGTCCCTGCCCAACGAGAGTATCGACCAGCCTCGAACCGATAAATCCGGTTGAACCCGTAACCAGAATCTCTCCTGCCATAATTGCTGTCCTCTTTTGCCAATGGTTAACCTGCTGCATTTTTCGTCCACAGCGACAGCGGCGTCGCTGATGAATAGACAAAAAACACAGCTCTGTTTATCAAAAAAATGAAATTTTTAATACATTTATCGTTCATAGCAGAATCCGCATAGCGTTTTGGCTCTGGCGGGCACGATTTGCGGACAACTGCTGTCATCAATTTCAATCGCCTGGCGAGAACGTGGAAGTAAAATCCCAACCTGTGGAAAAAACAAAAGATATATTCAAGAAGTGCGTTGATTTCACCCTTGCCGACGAAATCAAGGCGCTGGGAGTATACCCTTTCTTCCGCCCTATAGATGACTCCGAAGGACCTGTCGTCTCTATCGAGGGCCGGAAATTCGTGATGGCCGGCTCGAACAACTATCTTGGACTGACCGCCGAACCGAGCGTCAAGCAGGCATCGATCGACGCCATCAAAAAATACGGCACGAGTTGTTCCGGCTCGCGATACATGACCGGCACGGTCAGGCTGCATATCGAACTCGAAGAGCAACTTGCTGATTTTTTCGAAAAAGAGCGCTGCCTGCTCTTCAGCACCGGCTACCAGACCGGCCAGGGCATCATTCCGACCATCGTGCAGCGCGGCGAGTACGTCGTCACCGACCGCGACAATCACGCGAGCCTCGTGGCGGCGTCGATCATGGCGATAGGTGGCGGCGCGAGTCAGGTGCGTTACCGGCACAACGATATGACCGACCTCGAACGGGTGCTCCAGAACATCCCCGAAAGCGCTGGAAGGCTGATCGTCTCGGACGGCGTGTTTTCGGTCTCCGGCGAAATCGTCGATCTTCCCAAACTGGTTGAGCTTGCCAAAAAATACAATGCGCGAATCGTCATCGACGACGCCCACGCGGTAGGCGTCATCGGCAAGGGCGGGCGCGGCACGCCTTCCGAATTTGGACTGGTTGACGAGGTCGATCTGATCATGGGCACTTTCTCCAAAACCTTCGGTTCGCTCGGCGGTTACGTGGTTGGCGAACGGTCAGTGATCAACTACATCAAGCACTCCGCTGCCTCCCTCATCTTCAGCGCCTCGCCGACTCCGGCCAGCGTAGCGGCGGTGCTGGCGACCCTCAAGATCATCAGGGAGCAGCCTCAACTGACCGAACAACTGATCGCCAACACAGACTACGTCCGGCAGGGGCTGCTGAAGGCAGGATTCACCCTCATGCCGTCGCGCACGGCGATCGTGACCGTGCTGATTGCCGACCAGATGAAAACCCTCTATTTCTGGAAAAAGCTTTTCGATGCGGGCGTCTACGTCAACGCCTTCATCCGCCCCGGCGTCATGCCTGGTCACGAAGCGCTCAGGACAAGCTTCATGGCCACTCACGAAAAAGAGCATCTCGACAAGGTGATCACCGAATTTTCGACCATAGGACGGGAACTTGGCGTCATATAAAACGTTAAGCCAATTCACGCTCTTCAGATTTAAAGCCCTGCGAAACCTGCGGGGCTTTTTTTTGCGGTAAAACAATATGCCAGAGCAATCCATTCCTTGGAGTTTGCATCGATTCACCTTAGATTTACTACGTTAAGCACGTCTCATAAATAATTTGCGATGATGCGTACGATCAGATTCACCGATAACCTCCCTCTTGTGCCGATGAGCAGCAGCGGAATGCAGCAGTCCTCGACTGTCCGCTGGAAGTTTATGTCCAACAACGCTCACACAACACCAACAACCCAACTCACACACACATGAAAAAGCAGCAGGCAAAGGGTTCTGGCATGAAGAGGCTCGCCCTTTCGGTGACCTTTCTCGCTTCGTCGCTGGCTCCACTGACGACCTATGGCGCGGATGGCGTACTCAAAGGCCGCGTCACGGACAAATCAGATGGTGAAGGCGTCGTCGGCGCGGCAGTTTCGATCGCGGGCACCAACATCGCGACCGCCACGGATATCGACGGCAACTTCGTACTCAGGAATGTTCCGCCGAAACAGCAGAAAGTCACCGTTTCGAGCATCGGTTACGCCCCGACCACCCAGGTCATCGCCGTCGGCGACGGCCAGACCGCCACGCTGAACTTCACCCTCGGCCAGACCACCATCATGGCCTCCGAAGTGGTTGTCGGCGCTGCTCTCTACAAACAGGACAGACTTGATGTTCCTGTAACGGCAAACATTGTCTCGAAAGAAAAGATCAAGGAGAAACCAAACCCGACTCTCGACTCGGTTGTACAAGATGTTCCCGGTGTGGTTGTCAGCCGTGCTGGCGGAACGTCTTCATCAAATTTGCAGATTCGTGGCTCCAACACGTACAATGGCGGCGGTATCGGCACAAGAGTTAACGCTTTCTATGACGGCTTTCCAATCAACAATCCGGAAAGCGGCGAAATTGTCTGGCAATCGGTCAACATGAATGCCGCTGACAAGGTCGAGGTGCTCAAAGGTGCTGCTGCGACACTTTACGGATCCGGCGCGATGGGCGGCGTGGTCAACGTCACAGGACATCTTGCAAACAAACACGAGGTCAGAGCCGGAACAAGCATCGGCTTTTACGACAAGACCCCGTCGAGCGACGAAAGCCAATACCGTAAAGGATTCACTCCAGTATTCTGGAATACCTACTTTGGTTTTGGGGACAAGTGCGGTAAATGGACGTACGATCTTCTCTACTCGCACAGCGATGACGACGGCTACCGTCAGAATGCATGGAACTACATGAACGATCTCAAGTTAAAAGCGAAATACGATATCGATTCACGTCAGTACATCCAGTTAAGCACTTTCTACAACTCGACGGTCGGCGGATATGCATATCAATGGGCTTTTAACACCAATGTTGCAGGCTGGCCACCACCACCTGTCGTTACGTTTACACCTATAGAAAACAGGTCGTACGATGTGTACAGGACGTTTACCAGTCTTATTCCTGCTTATGTCCCAGGTCTTTACAGTACGGAATACAATATTTACACTGACGACCTTATCGCTAGAAAAAACGGCCTTATAGGATTAAACTATGTTAACTTGCTAAGCGATGATCTCTCGCTTGACACCAGGTTGTACTATACCTACAATGCCACACGCGTTGAATACAATCGAACGAATTTGCCACAAGTCTATCCGACTGGCAATCCAGTGAATCCACTATATCCATTCCCAAGAATTGTTGGCCAGTTCAATGAAACCGATGACTACAGGTATGGAGCAGGAGCCAAACTCGACTGGCGCGCCAGCAAGTCGCATCGACTACTTTTCGGAATTGATGCTAACATAGTCGATACCCGGACGACTCAGGTAGCTGCTGAATATCCTGTAACAAACAAGTTCCACAATATTCAGGAGAAAAACTTCGCAGCATTCCTGCAAGACGAGTGGAAAATGTCCGATAAACTGACCGCATTGATGTCCCTTCGTTATGACTGGAGCGGGATCAACAAGGATACGGTAGAGGAAACCTCAGGAGTCTGGAAACCCATCAACAACCCAAGCGTTGACGCTGTAAGCCCAAGGATTGCACTCAACTACAAAGTGACCGACGACATGGCGCTTCGCGCTTCATGGGGCCGTAGTTTCCGTGCACCAACGCTTTATGAGCGCTTCGTTCGCGAAGGAGGCATTTTCACTGGCAGAATGAATTCGGATCTCAACAAAGAGACCATGACTGCCTGGGAAGCTGGTGTTTACAAGCAATTCAGTGACAAGGTCTCGATCGATGTAGCCGGATTCATCAACAATTACGATGATCTGATTCAGTCAATTATCGATATGCCCACAAGCACATTCATGTATCGCAATATTACCAAAGCGCGGATATGGGGTATCGAGACAAGCCTGAACTACAGACCGACCGCAGACTGGAACATAAGTGTGGGCTACACCTATATGAACGCAAAGAATCGTTCCTATGTGCTTGGCCAAGATACCACATTAGACAAAAACCCCGATCCGGAATGGCTGCCCTACCGACCAGAGCACACGGCTTCGGCAAGCGTGAGCTGGAAGGCGACCAAAAAGCTGACCCTGAACGTCAACGGACGTTATATTGGAAAGTACAAAGCCATCAGCGTGTACACCAACCCCGAGGGCAAGTGGTATCCTGGTGATTTCGTCGTATTCAATGCCGGTATGAAATATCAGTTCAGCAAGAACGTCACCGGTACTCTGGCCTGCAACAACATCAACAACACGCAGTACGAAGAGGCCGAGTGGTTCCGCGCTCCGAACCGCAGCTTTGTGGCCGGTATCGACCTTACCTACTGATCGGTCATCGCATCAAAATGCCGTCAAGCGCGGCGCACTCGAAAGGGCTGTCATTCAGGCAGCCCTTTCTACATTTATACTTTATATATACTGATCTCGGAAAAGCTGTTAAATATTATAATATACTTATATATTACGAGCGGATACATATAGTACCTATATGTAATTTTGTTCATCCCACTCTATACGATGCCGATATTAAGGCTCAGGCAGATGCCTGGTCGCGAGCTTACGAACAAAATCGAGATGGATTGCGAAATGTTCCGGACTGGAGGCTGGATATTTTCACCCATCGGCATCAATAGTTCAAGCGTAGTTTTCTCATTGGGCGTGGCGCACGACTACAGATTCGACAAAGGCATCATCGACAACTTCGCATGCCATGTTCATGCGTTCGATTCAACCCCGGGCGGGATCAACTGGATCAGCGCTCATAATTCGTCACCGGAATTTCGTGCTTACCATTATGCCATCGGCTCTGGGATAAGCGACAGCTCGCGGAATCCCCGAATCGAAGCAAAGGAAAGCTCCGCTTCGGTCTGGCATTCCCTGGTCGGCAAGTTCGCAGGCAAAGACCACGCCTTGTCGAGGCCAGCCAAAAGAATCTCGACCGTCATGTCGGAAATCGGTGTCGACTCCATCGACCTCCTCAAAATGGACATCGGAGCCGCGGCATACGACATCATCGACGACATACTGGAATCCGGCATCACGGTCTACCAGCTGCTCGTCGAGTTCAACCATCGATTCAAAACCGTGCCAGTAGAAAAAACGAAAGCGGTACTCGAAAAACTCTATGCCGCAGGATATCGTATTTTTTACATTGGCGACAGATACCGGAAGTTCTCCTTCATAGACGCAGAACGCTATCGTCCGCTTTTCAACGAAAGCCTCAAATTGCCGTAGCCGGGTTGATACTTGCGCTGAACTGCGCCGTTTTGGCCTGTTTTGAGAGGCGCCATCACGTCAGAATGCTTTCATCCGTGCAGCCGTTTGGCTTTCGTAACATCCAGAGTCTTTGGAGGACACAGCCGATTCTCAAAAAAACCTTACGAAGATTGCTTATGGTTTTGGAATAATTGCATATTATAATACGACCGCACTACACCGCTTTTCTATCATTATTGTATATGCATTTGCCTCTCTTCAATAAGTCAAAGCTCTTGCTCCGCCAGATGCTCGGGTACGAACTCAAGGCTGGAATTGAACTGTCTTGCAAGACTTTCAGTGCAGGCGGCTGGACCTTCTGCCCTATCGGCATCAAAAACTCCAGTGTCGTGTTTTCTCTTGGAGTTGCCAATGACATCAGATTTGACAAGGGAATGATCGACAGTTTCTCCTGCCACATTCACGCTTTCGACCCCACTCCCAGATGGGTGGACTGGATCAATGCACAGAATACCCCGAGAGAATTTCATTTCTATCCATATGCAATCGGCGGCAAGGACGGCACCTTGCGTATGTTCCCGCGAGTGACCAGAAGGGGAAAGCAATCGACCACCATGTTGACAATGGTGGATGAATGGGAGGGCAGTGGCGACGTCATAGAGGCGCCTGTCAAAAAAATATCGACCATCATGTCGGAAATCGGCGTCGATCACATCGATATTCTCAAGATGGATATCGAGGCGGCGGAGTACGATGTGATCAATGATTTTCTTGATTCCGGAGTACCTGTCTATCAGTTGCTTGTCGAATTCCATCACCGCTTTAAAACAGTTCCGATAGAAAAAACAAACTCGGTACTCGAAAAACTCTCCGCCGCCGGGTACCGTATTTTTTTCATTTCAGAAAAATACCGGGAGTTCTCCTTCATTCACGAGGCGACCTATCTTAAGTATGTCAATGAGAGCATGAACGGGTTTACGCTTAAATCCTGTTTCGACTGAAAAGCCTTATCTCCATCAGGGAAACCCGTTTCATCGCCTCTGACAAGGGAACGCAAGCGATTTGATGCATCTTTCGCCCTGCAAGTAATACGCCCATCACATTTTTTCGCAGTAGAGACCAACAGGAAAATCATCCCCGGGTTCCAGACTCCAGCTCACGCTTCAAACCTCCGTAGGCGATTGGCAACGCCTCCGTAACTCATTTTATTCTGCGAGTATCCGGGAACAAACCGCATTGATCGGGCATTATCAGGGGGTCAGCTGAATTCGACTGAGCCTCACTGACAGCCAGCCGGTCAGGGTAAAAATCCCCTCTCACCTGTTTTTCAAGCTGTTATATCACCAAGGGATTTATTACATTGCGAAGCCTGAAAAACCTCAATAAAGCACATCTCAGTTATTTATGGGCGACAAAATCCGAATTGCCGCGGTTGTCGGAATGGAACAGTGCAACCAGCGCGTATGGCGGGAAGTGAAAGAGTTGGTCAGCCGCCACGCCGAGTTGACCCAGTGGACAGACCAGGATCTCGAACACCAGAATCCCGAGGCTGCACAAGCCATCCGCGAAGCGGACTGCATCTTCACCACCCTGATCCAGTTCAAAAACCAGGCTGACTGGCTCCAGGAGCAGATCGACCAGTCGAAGGTCAAAACGATCTTCGCCTACGAGTCGATGCCTGAAGTGATGCATATGACCAAGGTTGGAAATTACGTCGTTTCCGAAGATGGAAGCGGTATGCCCGACATCGTCAAGAAAGTTGCCAAGATGCTCGTGAAGGGGCGTGACGAGGATGCACTCTACGGCTATATGAAGCTTCTGAAGATCATGCGCACCATGCTGCCGCTGATTCCGAAGAAGGCTAAGGACTTCAAGAACTGGATGCAGGTGTACACCTACTGGATGCATCCGACCGCCGAAAATCTCGCTTCGATGTTCAATTACATCATGGCGGAATATTTCGACGTAAACGTCAAGGCTAACAAGGTAGAAGAGGTGCCGACGATGGGATTCTACCATCCCGACGCGCCGGAGTACATGAAAGACCTGCACCATTACGAAAAATGGCTGCATAAAAAGAACCGCAACTCCGAAAAGCAGAACAATATCGCCATGCTCTTCTTCCGCAAGCACCTCTTGCAGGAGAAGGATTACATCGACAACACCATTCGCGCCATTGAGGCGAAGGGATTGAACCCGCTGCCGGTGTTCGTGATGGGCGTCGAGGGGCACGTGGCCGCTCGTGAGTGGTTCACCCACACCAAGATCGACATGCTCATCAACATGATGGGCTTTGGCTTCGTCGGCGGTCCCGCCGGCGCGACCACGCCGGGCGCTTCGGCTGCCGCCCGCGAGGAGATTCTCGGCAAGCTCAACGCGCCGTATGTGGTCGCCCAGCCGCTCTTCATTCAGGATGTCGAGTCGTGGAAAACGCAGGGCGTCGTGCCGCTGCAGTCGGCCATGACCTTCGCCCTTCCGGAGATGGATGGCGCGGTCTGTCCGGTCGTGCTCGGCGCGATCAAGGATGGCCGTCTGCACACCCTGCCCGACCGCCTCGACCGCCTTTCGACACTGGCAAAGAAGTTCTCGGAACTGCGCCACACCGCGAACCGCGACAAGAAGGTCGCCTTCGTGGTCTACGACTATCCGCCGGGCATGGGCCGCAAGGCAAGCGCCGCCTTGCTCGACGTGCCGAAGAGCATCTATAAAATGCTGGAGCGCCTCAAGAAAGAGGGCTACAACGTTGGCGAACTGCCGGAATCTCCGGAAGCGCTGCTTGCCATGCTTGACCGCGCCACCGATTACGAAATTCAGGCGCACGAAAAAGACTGTTTCGCTATCGACCGCCAGACCTTCAACGCCATCACCTCGGATCGCGAGCGCGAGCGTATCGAAGCCCGCTGGAGCGGCTTCCCCGGCGAGATCGCACCGGTTGGCCCCGACAGGATGTTCCTCGGCGGCGTCACGCTTGGCAACATCTTCATCGGCGTTCAGCCGCGCCTCGGCATCCAGGGCGACCCGATGCGCCTGCTCTTCGACAAGGAAAATACGCCGCACCACCAGTACATCGCCTTCTACCGCTGGATCAGCCGCGAGTTCGGCGCTCATGCGATGGTGCACGTCGGCATGCACGGCACGGTCGAGTGGATGCCCGGCCTCCAGCTCGGCGTCACTGGCGAGTGCTGGCCGGACGCGCTCCTCGGCGAGGTGCCGCACTTCTACATCTACCCGGTCAACAACCCCAGCGAGGCCAACATTGCCAAGCGCCGCGGTTACGCGACCATGATTTCGCACAACATTCCGCCGCTCTCCCGCGCCGGCCTTTACAAGGAGCTGCCGACTTTCAAGGAGATGCTCAACGACTACCGCGAGCGCGGTCTCGAAAAGATCGTCGATGTCGAAACCGAGATGGCCATCCTCGAAAAGGCGGAGAATCTCAACCTGACCGACGACTGTCCGAGAATCGAAGGCGAACCGTTCACGGATTACATCAGCCGCCTCTACATGTACCTGCTCGAACTCGAAAGCAAGCTCATCTCCAATGCGCTGCACGTCTTCGGCGAAACACCGGAGCTTTCGACTCAGGTCACGACGATCTCCGAGTACCTCAAGGTACGCGGCAACGAAAAATCCCTGCCTTCGATCATCATGCAGGCTATCGGCGAAAGCCGTAACTGGGGCGACTACGCCTCGCTTGCCACCAAAGCCCGCAAAGGCGACGCGACGGCGCTCAAGGTCAGGGAGAAGGTGGATGACATCGCCAGGGAGTTCATCGAGCAAACCGTTTTCGGCAACGCCAATCCCGGCAGCGTCTTCGGCGTGCTGACCGGCGGCGCGAAGCTCAACGAGGAGATGAGCGCTGCGATCAGCACGGCGTTGCAGGAAGGAGCCGCTCTCAAGCAGGGACTTCGCGACAACGGCCAGGAGATGCAGAGCTTCGTCCGCGCTTTGAACGGCGAGTACCTCCCCTCCGGTCCCGGCGGCGATCTGGTGCGCGACGGCGCGGCTATCCTGCCGACCGGACGCAACATTCACGCCATCGATCCGTGGAGAATTCCCTCGGAGCTGGCTTTCAAGCGCGGCAAGCAGATCGCCGACACCATCATCCAGAAGCATCGCGACGAGAACAACGGCGAGTATCCTGAAACCATCGCCCAAGTGCTCTGGGGTCTCGATACCATCAAGAGCAAAGGTGAAGCGGTCGCGGTCATCATCGCCCTCATGGGCGCGGAACCGGCCTACGACGCGCAGAACAAGATCAGCCACTACAAGCTCGTGACGCTCGAAAAGCTGGGCCGCCCGAGAATCGACGTCTTGATCCAGATCAGCTCGATCTTCCGCGACACCTTCGGCGTGCTGGTCGATCACCTCGACAAGCTGGTCAAGGATGCCGCCAAAGCCATCGAACCTGCCGAGATGAACAACATCAAGAAGCATGTCGATGAGGCGATAGCGCAGGGCAAGGATTTCGAAAGCGCCACCTCGCGCCTCTTCACCCAGGCCCCCGGCACCTACGGCTCACAGATCGACGAGCTGGTCGAGGATTCGGCATGGGAATCTGAAGAGGATCTTGACAACATGTTCGTCAAACGCACCAGCTTCGCCTATGGCGGCAACCGCTACGGCGACGAGCAGAGCGACATTCTCAAGAACCTGCTCGGCACCGTGGATCGCGTCGTGCAGCAGGTTGACTCGGCGGAGTACGGCATTTCCGATATCGACCGCTACTTCTCCTCGTCGGGCGCGTTGCAGATGTCGGCCCGCCGCCGCAATCCGAAAGGCGACAACGTCAAGCTGAACTACGTCGAGACCTATACGGCGGACATCAAGGTTGACGACGCCGAGAAAGCGCTCAAGGTGGAGTTCCGCACCAAGCTGCTCAACCCGAAGTGGTTCGAGGGAATGCTGGCGCAGGGCCACAGCGGCGCGACGGAGATCAGCAACCGCTTCACCTACATGCTCGGCTGGGACGCCGTTACCAAGGGTGTGGACGACTGGGTCTACAAAGAGGCCGCCCAAACCTACGCCTTCGACCCGGCCATGCGCGACAAGCTGATGAAGCTCAACCCGAAGGCGTTCAAGAACATCGTGGGCAGGATGCTCGAAGCGAGCGGACGCGGCATGTGGGCTGCCGATCCCGACACCATCGAGAAGCTTCAGGAGATTTACTCCGATCTGGAAGACCGTCTTGAAGGCATCGAGGTCTGACACATCTGAACATCACGAACAAAAAAGAGAGGCTCTGAACAAGTAGCCTCTCTTTTTTTTATCAGAACTGTCACTTTTCGAAATTTATTACGTCACTTTCTCATCAAAGCAGGATCAAACCTCAAGTCCGATCACATTCGCGGCTTCATTTTAATAACTTAGTTTTCTATATTTAAGCAGTTTAAAAGACATCTCCTCCTTTCAGCATCGTCAGGAATCCGGGTAAAATAATACGCTTTCCTCTCTGATGTAATAGCTGGCATACGCAACTGGTTTATGCATACGCGAAAACTTGGCGTCGGCAGAAATATTCTCCGCGTTTTCGAGATAGCGCTCTTTTTCGCGGTCTCGGTGCTTGGTTACGGGCTGATGATCAAGGCCTCGTCGTTCAACGGCAAGTCGAAATCCCGCATCCTCACTCCCGGTCTTCAAAGCCCGCCAGATATTACTGGACGGAACCGTGAACCGGGCATGCTCCCCGGCAAACCGCTATCCGCGAATCAACAGACATTGTCGGCAAGCCATTCCGGCATCGCTCATGCTATCAAGAACTTTTATATCTGGACGTATTCGGCGATCATGACCGATACTCGCGACCGATCGTATCGATTCGGTAACGCTCCAGATCGGATGCCCCTTCCGCACAACCTTCTTCAGCAGAATCCTGTCCTTTTGATATAGACCTCGGCATGGGCCGTTCAGGCAACACCACGTCGGTTTACGCAGAGAGTGACAAGATTTCGTCTGTATCCTCGATGCCTGGAACGCCTGAACTGGAATGCTGTTGGCCACGTTAACAGCCATCAGTCCGGAATCTAAACTATCAATACCCGGCAACAGGATTCGACCTTATGCGTTTTCTTTTTATCACCATGGAGCCAACCAACAACAGCGTGCTGAAATCGGCAGCCGCTGAGTTGAGTCGCGAGTTCGACATCGATCTCGATGTCTCCATGTTCAATCTCGGCCTCAATCACAGCCGTCACGCCTGGGAGCGGCTCGAACGGGAAATACCATCCGCCGATTTCATTTTCGGCTCGATGCTCTTCAGCGAGGAGATCGTCCGCCCGCTCGAACAGTTGCTCGAAACGGCTTCTTGCCCGGTCTGCATGATCACGAGCAATCCGGCGCTCATCAGCCAGACAAGGGTCGGCAAGTTCTCGCTCCAGAAAAATGGCGAGGATGAGAAGCCACAGGGCATCTTCAAGCAGCTCGCCTCGAAGCTCAGGCCGTCGCACAACGGCAATGGCGAAAGTCAGCGGCAGCTCGCGCTGGTGCGCAACGTCGGCAAGCTGATGAAGCACTTACCCGGCAAGGCGCGTGACATTCACACCTACATCTCGGCGCACCAGTTCTGGCTGAACGGATCGAAGGTGAACATGAAGCGCTTCCTCTGCTTGCTCATCGACCGCTATATTCCGGGATACAAGGGTAAGCTTCCGCAGAACGATCCGATCTTCTATCCCGACACCGCGCTTTACCACCCCGATGCGGGCAAGCCCTTTTCGACCACTTACGAACTCAAGGAGTGGCAGCAGCGTAATCGACTTGGCAAAGGCGCGGGACGGGTGGCGATTCTGGTGATGCGCGCCACGCTGCTCTCCGAAAACATGCTGCACATCATCAACCTGCTCCGCGAGCTTGAATCGCGTGACGTGCAGTGCTGCATCGCCTACAGCGGCGGCCTCGATTTCCGTCCGGCGCTCGAAGGATTTTTCGATCCCGCCAGCAGCGAGTCGATGCCTGTCGATTTGATCATCAACGCCACCGGCTTCTCGCTCGTGGGTGGCCCTGCGGAGACCAGGTCGGCTGAAGCAATCGGCATTCTGAAAAAAATCGGCGTCCCCTGCTTCAATCTCATACCCTTGGCATTCCAGCCGATCGGCCACTGGCGGGAAAACAACCTCGGCCTGACGCCGCTCCAGAGTGCGCTCAGCGTTGCCGTGCCAGAACTCGACGGAGCCATCGAGCCGCACGTCTTTGCCGGACTCGAAGAGGGCAGCGAGCGCACCATACCGCTGGTAGGCGAGAGTCGCGCGCTTGCCGCGAGAATTTTACGCTGGCTAAGGTTGCGTAAAAAGTCGAATGCGGAGAAAAAACTCGCCATCGTGCTCTTCAACTTTCCGCCGAACCTCGGCAACGCTGGCACGGCGGCATTTCTCGACGTGTTCGAAAGCCTCCTGCGGCTCATGCGCAAGCTGAAGGAGGAGGGCTACCAGATCGACCTTCCAGCATCAGTCGATGCGCTACGCGACAAGCTGCTCGAAGGCAACCGGCTTGTCTTCGGCACAGACGGTAACGTGGCGGCGCACTATCCGGTCGAACGCTACCGGAAAGAGTTTCCGTCTTATGTGAGGATCGAGCCCTTCTGGGGCGACGCGCCTGGCGAAATCCTCAACGACCGCAACCGGTTCCACATCCTCGGCGCGATGTTCGGCAACCTCTTTGTCGGCCAGCAGCCATCGTTCGGCTACGAGCGCGACCCGATGCGGCTGCTCATGGCCAAGGATGCCGCGCCGAACCACGCTTTCGCGGCCTTCTACTCGTGGCTCGATCATGACTTCGGCGCGGACGCGCTGCTGCACTTCGGCACGCACGGTGCGCTCGAATTCATGCCGGGCAAACAGGTCGGCCTTTCTCAGGAGTGCTGGCCCAAGCTTCTCATCGGCTCGCTGCCCCACTTCTACTGCTACTGCGTCAACAACCCGAGCGAAGGCGCGATAGCCAAGCGGCGCGGTTTCGCCACGCTGGTCAGCTACATGGCCCCACCGCTCGAACATGCGGGCTTGTACAAGGGAATGCGCCAGCTTCGCGAACTGGTCGGCTCGTGGCGCAGCCGCCCGTCAAGCGAGGTGCTGGAGCAGATTCGCGATCTGGCAGGAACGCTCGACATGGCTCATCCGGCGGGCAAAAGCAGTGACGAGGAGTACATCACCTGGCTCAACAACGAGTTGTACCTCATCGAGGAGCGCATGATTCCGCTCGGCCTGCACGTGCTCGGCCAGGCTCCGTCCGCCGAAAGCCTCGTCGATAACCTCGCGCTGCTGGTCAGCTACCCGCGCCCAGAACTCGACAACCGCTCGCTGCCCGAGCTGATTTGCGCGGGACTGCGTCTCGATTATGACAAGCTCGTCAATCGACACGAAGAGGAGATGGAGCTGCGCGAATCGTGGCAGAAGGTCACTTCGTTCTGCCGCGAAGCGGTTCGGCGATTCGTCGGCAATCCGCCCGCCAATCTGCCCGCGGGCCTCAGCACCGCCTCGCTGCTCGAAGGCACGCTGACCATCCGCATGAGCGAGGCAAGCGAGTGGCTCCAGAAATCGGCGGGCATCAAGCCCCGGCAACTCGACAAGCTCTGGCACTTCCTGAACGTAATTATTGCCGCGATGCTTGAAAACCGCGAGATCGAGGCGGTCACGCAGGCGCTTGCCGGAGCCTACATCCCGCCATCGCCCGGTAACGACCTTGTCCGCAATCCGGCCATTGTGCCCACAGGACGCAACATTCACAGCCTCGACCCCTACAGCATTCCGACGCCCTTCGCCACGAAGGCGGGAGAGCGTTCGGCCGAGGAACTTCTCGAACAGTACCGCCGCGAAACCGGGGAGCTGCCGGAGTCGATTGCGCTCATTCTGTGGGGCACGGACAATCTGAAAAGCGACGGCGAAGGAGTGGCCCAGGCGCTCGCCCTGCTTGGCGCGCGAACGAAAACCGACGAGCTTGGCAAAATTGGCGACGTAGAGCTGATCCCGCTCGACAAGCTCGGGCGACCACGCATCGACATTGTCGTGACAGTCAGCGGCATCTTCCGCGACCTGCTCTCCCACCAGGCGCGGCTGCTCGACCGCGCCGTGCGGCTGGCCGCGATGGCGGACGAACCGGCGTCGATGAACTTCGTCCGCAAGCATGTGCTTCAGCAAGCTTCGGAGCTTCAGATCACAGCGGACGAAGCAGCGAGCCGAATCTACTCCAACGCACCCGGCAACTACGGCTCGAACGTCAACCACCTGATCGAGAGCAGCACCTGGGAAGAGGAAGAGCAGCTCGCCGACGCCTTCGTCAACCGCAAGAGTTTCGCCTTCTCTCCGGAGGGCGACTGGCTGGAGAGCCCGGAAATCCTCCGATCCGCCCTGAAAAATGTTACATTGACCTTTCAAAATATCGACAGTTTCGAGATCGGATTGTCTGATATTGACCACTATTATGAGTATCTTGGCGGCGTCTCGAAATCGGTCGAGGTACTCAGCAGTTCGAAGCCGAAGGTCATGGTCGGAGACACCGGCGGATTCGGCAAAGGGCAGAAAATCCGCTCGCTCGAAAGCATGGTGGCGCTCGAAGCCCGCACCAAGCTGCTGAACCCGAAGTGGTACGACGCCATGCTGGAGCACGGTTACGAAGGGGTGCGGGAGATCGAGTCGCACTTGACCAACACCTACGGGTGGAGCGCGACGGCATCGGCGGTCAAGGACTGGACTTACCAGCAATTCACGGAGACCTTCCTGCAAGACCGCGAAATGCTGGAGCGCATGACGTCACTCAATCCGCACGCCACCATGTCGATGACCAGAAGGCTGCTCGAAGCCAATTCGAGAGGCTTCTGGCAGGCGGACGAAGTCACGATCGAGCAGTTGCAGGAACTGTACGAAGAGCTCGAAACAAGAATCGAAGGAGCCCACAGCCACCAGATTTGACCGGTGGATGCAGGCGTCAATCACCATCAACCACGAAAAAGCAACATGAGCAGCCCATCATTCAACGTCGAAGAACACAAGAAGATGCTTCAGTCCTATTTCAATGGCCAAGGCTTCCAGCGCTGGGCATCGATCTACGGAAACGACAAGCTCTCCACCGTCCGCTCCACCGTCAGGCAGGGTCACGCGGTCATGATGGACAAGGCGTTTGAATGGCTCAAGAGTACTGGCCTTTCCAAAGGCGCGAAGATTCTCGACGCCGGATGCGGCACGGGCCTCTTCACGATCCGCCTCGCCAAAAGCGGCTATCGCGTCAAGGCGGCGGACATCGCCTCGCAGATGGTGAACAAGACGAAAGAGGATGCCGAAAAAGCGGGCGTTGCTGGCAACATCGAGTTTGAAGTAAGTTCCATCGAGTCGGTGTCGGGTACGTTCGACGCCGTAGTCTGCTTTGACGTACTGATCCACTACCCGGCGGAAGGATTCGCCCACGCATTCAGCAACCTGGCGAGCCTCACCAAAGGGCCGATCATCTTCACCTACGCGCCGTTCAACAACATCCTCGCCTTCCAGCACTGGATCGGCGGCTTCTTCCCGAAAAAGGAGCGCCGCACCACCATCCAGATGATCAAGGACGCAGAGATGCAGCGGGTGCTCGGCAAACTTGGCCTGAAGATCGTCAACCAGCAGAAGATCAGCTTCGGCTTCTACCATACGATGCTGATGCACGTGGCTCGTAAATGATGAGTGACGTCTTACGCCAAGGGTTCAGCCTGTCAAGATGCATGAAACAGGCTCAGGAATTTTATGGAATAAGTTGTAAATTAAGAGTCAAGGAAATTTTTTACCGCGTGCAAATTGTTGCATGATAAGTATGTAACTATATGCCGATAAAAGCGAATTTGTACACAACAACCTATCCGGAGGGTGGAAACAGATGAAGATTCTGATGATTCAGCCGAATTATCACTCAGGCGGTGCCGAGATTGCAGG
>JAAXXD010000026.1:22555-28419 GCA_013334655.1 Chlorobaculum sp.
TAACTGGACGCCAAGCTGGGTTGCCTACATCGGCGGTGCTTTGAAGCAGGCTGGCTTCAATCAGGTAAAATTTGTGGATGCTATGGCTGAAGACCTGCCCGATGAAACCATCGAGGCGATCATCCGCAAAAACCAGCCGGATGTGGTAATGACCACCAATATCACCCCGTCGATCTTCAAGGCACAGGACATCATGAAGATCGCCAAGAAGGTCAACAAGAATATCCGCACCATCATGGGCGGCATTCACTCCACCTTCATGTACCCGCAGGTGCTCACCGAAGCGCCAGAGACCGATTACGTCGTCCGCGGCGAAGGCGAAGAAGTAACCGTCAATCTCATGAAGGCGATTGCCGCTGGCAACGACAAGGAGGTTCGCGGCGACATCACCGGCATCGCCTACATCGATGAAAAAGGTGAAGTGTTCGCCACGGCGGCCCACCCGGTTATCGAGGATCTCGACACCCTGTCGCCCGACTGGAGCCTTTACGACTGGGACAAGTACATCTACACCCCGCTCAACTGCCGTCTGGCCGTTCCGAACTTCGCCCGAGGCTGCCCCTTCACCTGCACCTTCTGCTCGCAGTGGCAGTTCTGGAGACGCTACCGCGCTCGCAGCCCGAAGAATTTCGTGGATGAGATCGAAATCCTGGTCAAAAAGTACAACGTCGGATTCTTCATCCTTGCCGACGAAGAGCCGACCATCAACAAACAGAAGTTCGTCTCGCTTTGCCAGGAGCTGATCGACCGCAAGCTCAACGTCACCTGGGGCATCAACACCCGCGTGACCGACATCATGCGTGACGAAGACCTGCTGCCGTTCTTCCGCAAGGCCGGTCTGGTGCACGTTTCGCTCGGCACCGAGGCGGCCAGCCAGATGAACCTGAACCGTTTCCGCAAAGAGACCACCATCGAAGAGAACAAATACGCCATCAAGCTGCTGCAGAAGAACGGCATCGTGGCGGAAGCGCAGTTCGTGATGGGTCTCGAACACGAAACCCCTGAGACCATCGAAGAGACCTACCAGCTCTGCAAGGACTGGGATCCCGACATGGCCAACTGGACGATCTACACCCCGTGGCCCTTCTCCGATCTCTTCAAGGAACTTGGCGACCGCGTCGAAGTCCGCGACTACTCACGCTACAACTTCGTATCGCCGATCATCAA
Organism: Chlorobaculum sp.; assembly: GCA_013334655.1. GTDB lineage: Bacteria > Bacteroidota > Chlorobiia > Chlorobiales > Chlorobiaceae > Chlorobaculum. The sequence continues at coordinate 23,723 of JAAXXD010000026.1, forward strand.
GCCGGACAACATGGAGCGCGAGGATGTGCTGAAAGGCGTGCTGAAATCGTACGCGAGGTTCTATGCCCGCAAGACCTTCTTCAGCTATCCCTGGATCAAGGACCCGTATGTGCGCAAGTACATGCTCGGCTGTCTGAAGGCGTTCGCGCAGACCACCATCACCAAGCGTTTCTACGACATCGACCGCGTCAAAACCAAGAACCGCAAGATCGAGATCGACCTCGGTTTCGACCAGTCAAGGATTCTGACGCAGGCAGAGGTGAAAAACCTGAAAGAGCTGAGACCCGAAATGGTCGCCGACATGAGCTTCGGCCTGAAGGAAGCCGGCTACCAGCGCGAGCACCAGGAGCACAACTGGGACGAGTTCGACGAGACGACGATCAAGGATCGCACCTCCTCCACTGTCCGCAACTGCTGATACGCAGCAAAGATATCAACAGCAAAACCCGCCAACTCCGGCGGGTTTTGTATTCTATTCCGCACAATCCCGACAAAAAAGCCCCGCATCCGAGGACGCGAGGCTTGGGAGGTAATTGTTTGGCCGATCAGCTGACGGCGATCTCTTTGCTCTTCTTCTCTTCCGGCTCCTTTTTCGGCACAACGATTTTCAGTACTCCGTTATCGTAGGTGGCGGTGATGTTTTCGCTGTCTACGTTGTCGCCGATGGTGAAGCTTCTCGACAGGCTGCCCCATGAGCGCTCGACGCGGTGGTAGTTCTTCTTTTTCTCCTCCTCTTCCTGGCAACGCTCGGCACAGATGCTGATGATGTTGTCCTCCATCGTCACCTTCACATCCTCCTTTTTCACCCCCGGAATGTCGGCGGAGAGATAAACAGCCTTTTCATCTTCACTGATGTCCACCTTGAAGGTCGGAGTCATCATCGAACCCATTGAGCTGATGAATGGCGTCAGCCTCTCATTGAACACATCTTCAAACATTTTCAGGGGATCCTTTCCGTAAAGCTTCAGGTTCATGGTTCTGCTCCGTGATTATCTGTTCATGAAATCAAATCTTAGACTGCAACCAGACACACTTAATGTTAACACTTTCCGTGCCGTAAAAAATTCCATTCCGGCGTTCCACAGAATCACTTAGCCGCGATGTAACCATCTCTTCACAGACTCATATTCCTACGGATTCACCTTCTCACGCTTTTTCACAGATGAGAATTCATTACTCCTTGAACTATATTTTGACATTCACATTTACGCACCCACACGCCAGCAGTTCCGGATTATTGTGGATTCGGTTGACCGTTTTTGTGTTTTGCCTGACAACGCCTTGCAAACCTCACGACCTGACCACCAATGCGACGTTATGCCAAAATCTCTGAAAAATGCGAAGACTCCGGCTGATCACTTGGCGCTGACTCTCGAAAGCTGCCTCGCCAAATCGCAAAAAATCGAGGCCGAACACTCCGTTGCCGGACGAACGGTGTACAACCACTGCCGCAACGCGGGCGCGGTGGCGCTGGAATTGATCGCCCGTTCGCCCGCCTTCCTCCGCGAGCCATTCTTCCCGGACGGCTCCGCGCTCGTCGCTGCCTACCACGACCTCGGCAAGATCAGCCCGACATTCCAGAAAAATATCCATTCCTCGATTGAAAACGCTGATCCAACGATTCTTGCAGCGCTGGGCGATGCCGATCCGACGCACGAAAAAAATTGAGATGGCCATGCGGGCGTGAGCGATCGCGCTCTCGAAGCGCTGAACGCGGGCAAAGCAGTCGCCTCGATTGCCGGTTGCCAACACGGCTGCGCGCTGAACATCGGTGGACAACCCGCCGACGCGGAGCAGATCGGCGGTACGGCGTGGCAGCTTCAGCGGGCGCAACTGCTGGCGCTGCTGATGGAGGCGACAGGCGAGCAGTTCCCGGAAATCCGCAATCCGCTTCACACCCGTTTACTGGCCAGGCTGACTCCGTGGCGAACTGGATCGGCTCCGTCGCGGCCCTCTACGACCCGGCAGTTCCATTGCAGGAGCACGTCGTCGCAGCCGCCGTCGATGCCGCCGCCTGATTCACGCCGCCGCGCCTCAGGCCGGAGCTTTCGTTCCGGAAGATTTTCGACTTCGACGCACACATCCAGCGTGGCCTGATCGAGGCGACCTCGCGCCCAGGCTTCTATATCCTCGAAGCGCCGATGGGCATCGGCAAAACCGAGGCCGCGCTCTACGCCGCCTAAACCCTCGTTTCGGCTGAAAAGGCCCGCGGCATCTATTTCGCGCTGCCGACACAACTCACCTCTTTCCCCATCCACGAGCGGGTTGAGCGCTTTCTCGACAAGGTGCTCGAACCGGATTTCCCCACCGGTCCGCGCTGCTCGTGCACGGCAACGCCTGGCTGCGGGAGTCCGACCTCGACGCGAAGGCCGTTCCCGGCTGCTCGTGGTTCAACACCGCCAAGCGCGGGCTGCTCGCGCCGTGCGCCGTTGGCACCGTCAACCAGGCGCTGATAGCCTCGATGAACGTCAAGCACGGCTTTTTTGCGCGCCTTCGGCATCGCTGGTAAGGTGCTCATTTTCGACGAAGTTTACAGCTACGACACTTACGCCGACACCATACTCGACCGGGTGGTCGAGGAGTTGCGGAAGCTGCACTGCACGGTTATCATTCTCAGCGCGACCCTCATCGGCGAGCGCCGGAGCGCCCTGCTCGGCGCGGCGAAAGCGCGGAAGCGGCCATCCGCTCATCTCGGCGCTGGCTGCCGATGCGAGAGAACCAGTCGAAACCGCGCGGAAACGCCCGGTGTTAACGACGTCGCTATCCTCCTGACGCTCGACATCGACGAGGCGCAGGACGAAGCGCTCGACGGCGCAGAGTCCGGCCAGCAAGTGCTTTGGATCGAATACACCATCAGCGAAACGCAGGAGGCGCTCATACTCCTCGCCGCCCGGTCGAGCAGTATGAAGTTCGAGGGCAACCTGCTCCATTCGCGCTTCATTCATGCGAATCGGGAGGCTCTCGAAAAGGAGTGGGTGATGCGCTACGGCATTCAGATGCTCGAACATTTGCTCATCATCGACGCCGACTTCATCGTCACGCACCTCTGCCCCGCCGAAATGTGAAGTGTACCCCGGATTTTGGACAGTAGTTTAAGTTGGTAACTTGCTAAAAAAGGAATAAGTTAATGAGCACCAAGAAGCGCAAGAGTTTCAGCAGTGACTTCATGGCCAGGTGGCGCTTGAGGCTATTCACGGCGTGGAAACACTGAACGAAATCGCCAGCGAATTCGGTGTCCACCCGGTTCAGGTCGGCATTGGAAGAAAGAGCTGCAAGAGCAGGCTGCGAGCCTGTTCGAGGTCAAAAGAGGCCCCAAACCGCTTGATCCAGCGGCTTACCCGGAAAAGCTCTACTCGGAAATCGGACGGCTCAAGTTTGAGCTGGACTAGTTAATAAAAAGTCGGCAATTTGTCTTTGAAAGCGCGAAAAGCGTGGATCGACGCAAACGATCCTCTGCCGGTGGCGACCCAGTGCAAGTTGGCTGGAACCAGTTGCTCGACATTTTATGCGCCGCAGACCAGCATAATGCCTGACGCTGAAGAGTTGAAACTTCGGGAGCTGATCGACAAGGAATACGCCAGGCATCCGCTCTATGGAACCCGTAAAATCAAGCATTACCTGAGCAGCCTCGAATACTGCTTCAATCGCAAGCGCGTCCAGTGGCTGATGCGAAAGCTGGCACTTGCGGCCATGGCCCCCGGCCCGAACACCAGCAAGCCGCATCCGCAGTACAAGATTTATCCGTATCTGTTGCGGGGCATGATGGTGACGCGCCCCAAGCAGGTTTGGTCGATCGACATCACCTGGTGCCCGCTGCCGCAAGGGTTATGTATCTGGTGGCCATCATCGACTGATACTCGCGCAAGGTTCTCGCATAGCGGCTGTCAAACTCGATGGAGAGCCGTTTTTGCGTTGATTGTCTGGAGGCGGCGTTCCGAAACTACGGCATCCCGGAAATCTTCAACAGCGATCAGGGGGTGCAGTTCACCTGTAACGTATTTATCAGGGCGCTCAGGAAGTATCCGATCCTTCGGATCAGCATGGATGGCAGAGGCCGGGCGCTGGACAATGTGTTCGTCGAGCGGCTCTGGCGTAATGTAAAGCATGAGAATGTTTATCTGAAAGGATACGGTTCAGCGGCAGATTTACAGGAGGGATTGAAGAAATATTTAATAGACTACAACAGCGAAAGGTCGCATCAATCGATGTACTACAGCACGCCTGATGAAGTATATCGTTCAGGCAAGGGAGGCGGGGCCTGCATCGTTAACAAGTATCCGCCAAAAAGCGAACCAAGAGAAGTGTTGGATGATCTATGGGTGAGGTCCACTTCAGTACACAACAATGGACACGACCAACGCCATCGAGTCGTTTTACCGCTCGTTGCTAACAATGCTGAAAATCTATGGTTTATTGCCGAACGACGAATCTACTCTTAAACTGATGTGTCTTGCCATGCAGAACAGAGTCTGTTCACCCAAGTGTGTAAACGGTCGTTTTCAAAGGTGGACTCGTCCTTCGAATTTAATGGAAAACTGATTGATCACGGCACCCCAATTCTGAAGCGGCTTTGTCCACTTTTTAGCGATGTTTTGCATGGCAAGGTAGATCAGCTTCATGATCGATTCATCGTTTGGGAACGCCCCCTTGGTTTTCAGCACTTTGCGCAGTGACCGGTTCAGCGATTCGATGGCGTT
>JAAXXD010000027.1 GCA_013334655.1 Chlorobaculum sp.
TTGACAGGTCAGTCATGGGGTACAGGATCAATAATGTTGATCAGTGAGAAGTGCGCAAGCCGCAGGGGAGGCGTGCAAATCTATGTACGAAGAATACGCCTGATTTTCAAAGAAATCTTTGTGGGTGTTTTTGAAAATACGACTGGCGAGCAGGTGTTTAATGGCGTCGATGGCCCGGATGGAGCCGATGACGCCGGGGCCGCTTTCCCGTGCCGCGACGGTACTTGGGAAGAAATTTCGTATTGAGCTGGAGGGGTGAATCTTGCCATCGATGGTGTCGATGTTATAGCGTAAAATGTTTTTGAAGTCGTGTTGACGTTATGTAACTTGTAAAGAGATTGTTTCAGGCCATAATGATGTGCGCACTACCATGATTTATACGCATGTCTTGAATCGCGGGCCGTCTGGTGTCCGAAGCTCTGTTGACGGGCTGTGAGCAGCGTTCTTATGCCTATCCGTATAAGAAGCAGAAATAAATCGTAATACAAAGTTTAACTTGTTTTATCTCTGGAAGTTAAAGGTTTTTTCGCTGGTGTTTTGATTGTGTCTTATATGGATTGTAATTAAAAAATCCGCTGTTTAGGCGGATCAGTCTAAACAATGTTGGTTCCATGAGGTTATTGTCTAGGAGGAATTATGGATGTAGTCACTCAGAGTTTGCTTAAGGAGTTTTCGGAGAGCCAGAAGCTGAATCAAATGAGGCAATCTGAGCAGTTTGAAGCTTTTATAAACTACATCGTGGTCTCTGATATCTATGCCGAAGAGTTCGACTTCGGCACAGTCTCCACCGGACAGGGTGAGTTTGGACTTGATGGTATTGCTATTATCATGAACGATGTACTTGTCGATGACGAGGAACAGGTCGATGATCTAATCAATCATAGCCCTGTGCTCCAAATACAGTTTATGTTTATTCAAACAAAGTCGAGCTCGTCTTTTGATGCAGGGGAAATGTCGAAGTTTTTCCAAGCCGTGATCGACTTCTTTAAGCCTGAAGTTACTTTTCAGCAGAATGATAGGATACGGGAGTTGCAGAAGATCAAAAACCGGATATACGATGCAGCAGCCAAATTTACTAGAGGACTACCCAAGCTAAGTCTTCACTATGCGACAACAGGCACTTGGACGGAAGACAAGAATTTATGTGCCATCAGAGATGGATTTCTTGCACAGGCGGATGCTTTGCATATTTTCAATTCAAGCACGTTTCACCCACTTGATGCTGGTAAGATTCAGAAGCTCTATTTTCAGACCAAGAATGCATTCCGCGCGTCGATTAACTTTCCTCAGAATTTACCCCTTCCAGAGATACCAAATGTGCGAGAAGCCTACATCGGGCTATTGCCGATCTCCGAATACGCAAAAGTCATTACAGACGATGAAGGTAGTGTTCGGCGCCGTCTTTTCTTCGACAACATTCGCGATTTCCAAGGGGATACGCCGGTCAATCTTTCGATAGCAAGCACTTTGAAATCTGAAAAGAGCATAGAATTCCCGCTCCGCAACAATGGAATTACGATTGTTACCCGCAAACTGCAACGGGTCGGATCACTCTTCACCCTCGAAGACTTTCAGATTGTTAATGGTTGTCAAACAAGCCATGTCATCGCGGCAAATATGACACCCTCCAGTCCAATAACATTGCTACCTATTAAGATAGTTGCTACCGAAGATGAGGAAGTGACTCGCCAGGTAATCATTGCTTCTAATCAACAGAACAGGGTCGACGAGGAGACGTTTTGGGCTCTAGACCCAATTCACAAAGCAATTGAGATATACTTTGACTCAAAGACAGGAGATCAGCGACTCTACTACGAACGCAGACCGGGCCAGTTCAACACAGTCCCTGGTATCGAAAAAGTGAGGATTGTCACCAAAGACTCCTTATTGAAAAACTATGCATCGATGTTCATCGAACAGCCTAATCAGGTGGGTCGGTATTACAAGGATCTGATTCCCTTAATAGGAAAAGAAATTTTTTCTTCAAATCATGAAGTACATTCTTATTATACAGCGGCTTATTCAGCGTATAGACTTGAGTTTATGTTTCGGAATCGCCGGATCGAGCCGCTATGGAAACCATTTCGGTTTCAACTTGTAATGGCAGCCCGATTAATCATAGAGCAATCAATGAAACTGGACCCTACGAAAAAGCGCTCTCAAACGTACTGCGACGTGATTGATGCTGTAATGGCAGACCCAGACAAAGCGCAAAAACTTTTTGAGCTTGGATCGGAAGCAATCTCTGAAGCAATTCCATCTTTGAAGGATCAAGGAGCGGCTAAGGACCGCCGTACTGCAAAGATGAAGGATATGAAGGATACTTTGAGGTCAATCATCATAGCAAAGTACTCAGCTAGTCCTTGGAACTCTTTACCCGTTCGCCCGGGGTCAGACCAAGCTAAATGCCCAATTGACGGAGGTTTAAGCCTAAAGTGAGGCCGTTTTACGGTCCAAAACTGATGTTTTTGCTGGCAAAATGAACGGTTTAAAAGAGGGTTCAGGGATGCCAATGAACTAATAAACCCGACGAGCAACCACGGCGCATCTTTTTCGGCTCTATGGGCTAGTGCTTCGCAGTGGTTGCTCGCGGGTTATCGGCACGTTAGGCGCTAATGAAAACGCACGAGTCTTGTCGCAAAGTGATTGATCTAACAGTCGTCTGAAAGCTTTCGGGTACCCTTTATCCACACAGCGCACATCCGGCATCCCGCCGCACCGTCACTTTGCGGAAGTTCATCGTCAAAGCATCAAAAGTCAATAGCGCGTCCGTCAACAGCGTTCCAATACCGAGCGAGAATTTGATTGCTTCGATGGCCTGGATGGAGCCGATGACGCCGGGCAGTGCGCCGATGGGGCCTTGCGGTGTGGCACCAACTGGTGCGCCGTCTTCGTGGAAGAGGCAGCGGTAGCAAGCGGTTTTGCCGGGAATGACGGTCATCGTCTGGCCGTGGAAGTTGCGGATTCCAGCGTGGGAGTAAGGCTTTTTCGCTTCGTGGCAGGCGCGGGCGATGAGGAATTTCGAGTCGAAGTTGTCCGTGGCGTCGATGACGAAGCCGTATCTGGCGAGAATCTCCGGCGCGTTGTCGGCGCTCAGGCGGAACGGGTATGGCTCGATGCGGATCGACGGGTCGAGCGCTTCGAGTCGCTCTCGCGCCGAGGCGGTTTTGTTTGCGCCGACGGACGCGGTGGTGTGCAGAATCTGGCGTTGCAGGTTGGAGAGATCGACCGTGTCGCCGTCCATGATTCCAATCGTGCCGACGCCCGCCGACGCGAGGTAGAAGGCCGCCGGGGAGCCGAGGCCGCCCGCGCCGATCACCAGCACCTTCGAGCGGAGCAGCTTCTCCTGCCCGGCCTCGCCGATCTCCGGCAGCGCGAGGTGGCGGGCGTAGCGCTGGCGCTGCTCGTCACCGAGACTCATGCCGACGCCTCCGAGGCGAGCGGGTTGTTGTAGGCCGCGTCCCAGTTTTTGAAAACCGGGTCGAGATTCTTGGCTCGCAAGGCGGCGCAGAACGCCTCGGCGCTCCGGTCGTCGCACACCTCGAACTGGCTCGCGCTCGTGGCGTCCGACTCGACGTAGCCACCCACAGTCGTGCGGCTGGCGATGCTCATGCGGGTGATGCCGAGGCCCGCCATGCCGTCCCGAAACGCCGGGCTTTCGCGGGTCGAGAGCACCAGATCGATGTCGGGCAAACCGATGCGGAAGGCGAAGATCATCCGTGCGAGAAATCGATCCGAGACCGTGAAGTTGGGCTGGAAGCCCCCCTCCTGCGGGCGGATGCGCGGGAAGGAGACCGAAACGCCCGCTTTCCAGTACGTCCGGCACAGATGCCGCGCGTGGCGCAACAGGGCGAGCGCTTCGCCGACCGGCTCCGAGAGGCCGAGCAGCGCACCGATACCGACGCTCCGAATGCCGCCGGTGAGGGCGCGTTCCGGCGTTTCGAGCCGTTCGAGAAAATCCTGCTTCGGCCCCCAGCGGTGCAGCTCGCGATAATTGGCGGGGTCGTAAGTTTCCTGATAGATCGTGATGCCGGTGCAGCCGCACTCGGCGAGGCCGCGATACTCGGCGACGCTCATCGGAAACGCCTCGACGGCCACGCGCGGCATGTGTCGCGCGGCGACTTCCACGGCGCGGCGCAGATAGTCGAATCCCACCGCCGCGGTGCGCTCGCCGGTGAGCAGCAGCACGTCGCCGATGCGCCCGAAGGGGTGCAGCTTCAGCCAGAGGATAATCTCCTTGCCGGAAAACCGGCGGTAAGAAAAAAATGGCGGCTCACCGGGTAGCGTGGGAGGGACGCGATCAGAAATCCTGACCGTATTCCACCATATTTTACTTCATCTTGATACGATTGACGAAAATAAACAATTGTGTACTTGCTCAAGAAGAGTTATATAGTTACATTATTCACTTTGAGCCTCGCATAATTATGCGCCGCCTGTTCATCCGACGCAACGAGTTCACCTGAGAAAGGCTTCCGTGCCCTTTACATTAAACAGCGAACAAACGTCGTCTCCATAAGAGTTCTGTTCTTTTCGCCATTTCAGTCATTCCGGCGAGAGTTTACCACGCCAATACCGTACAATGCCCTGTTTTCCGGACGGATGCGTCCTTTTGGGGTTTACCGTCTGTGCTTCAGGCAGGACAATGGGGATATTACATGGTATCAGGCGTTTTTTTTACATCACTCAATCAACCCAAACCATCTGACTGGCTATGATTACCATCCAAAAAATCATCTGCCCGGTTGACTTTTCCGGCCTTTCCCGCAAGGCTATGCAGTATGCAAACGAGTTTGCGAAGCTGTCGGACGCCAAAGTCTTCCTGGTAGGCGTCGTGGAAAACGATCCCACGATGAATTACTCGCACGGTCTCGAGAAAGAGAGCTCCGATGAGGAGCAGAAGCTTGCCGCGCTCATCGAAGAAGAACAGATGGCCGGCGTCGTGGCCGATTACGCCATTTACGAAGGCTTCCCCGAAGAGTGCATCCTCGATTACGCCAAGCGACAGGAAGCAGACATCATCATCATGGGCTCCCATGGACGCAAGGGGCTGAAGCGCATGATTCTCGGCAGCGTTGCCGAACACATCGTCAGACGCGCTCCCTGCCCGGTGCTCGTCGTCAAGGAGAACGAACACGAGTTCATCGATTGAACCGTTCCCGGCTTCGTTTCGATGCCGTTTTTTTTCAGATAATTTTCAGTTTCTTTTTTCATCAACCAAGGAGCATTTGTATGGCACAAAACTACTCTGCCTCCCACTCCGAAGAGGTATCAAGCACGCGGAAGGTCATTGCGGCCTCTTCCGTAGGCACCCTCATCGAGTGGTATGACTTCTATATCTTCGGTTCGCTCGCGAAGATCATTTCCGAACAGTTCTTCCCGAAAGACAACCCGACCGCCGCTCTGTTGGCGACTCTGGCCACTTTCGCCGCCGGTTTCGTCGTCCGTCCTTTCGGCGCGCTCTTCTTTGGCCGCCTTGGCGACCTCATCGGCCGCAAGTACACCTTCCTCGTGACGCTCGTCATCATGGGCGGCTCGACCTTCGTGATCGGTCTTGTCCCCGGCTACGCGCAAATAGGTTTCTTTGCGCCAGCCATAGTCTTCGTCTTGCGACTCCTGCAAGGTCTCGCTCTCGGCGGTGAGTACGGAGGCGCGGCAACTTACGTCGCCGAACACTCGCCAGACAACCAGCGCGGCTACTGGACGAGCTTCATCCAGACCACCGCGACCTTCGGTCTGTTCATCTCTCTCGGCGTCATTCTGATCGTCCGCCAGTCGCTTGGTCTCGAAGTCTTCAACGACTGGGGCTGGCGCGTACCGTTCCTGCTTTCGATCTTCCTGGTCGGCATTTCGGTCTTCATCCGCATGAAGATGTCGGAATCTCCGATGTTCTCGAAGCTCAAAAAAGAGGGCAAGACCTCCGCGAATCCGCTCGCAGAGAGCTTCAAGCAGAAAGACAACCTGAAGATGGTGCTGCTCGCCCTTCTCGGCGCGACCGCCGGTCAGGGCGTCGTGTGGTACACCGGCCAGTTCTATGCGCTTTCCTTCCTGCAGAACGCCTGTAACATCGAGTTCGTGCAGAGCAACATCATCATCTCCATCGCCCTCGTTATCGGCACTCCCTTCTTCGTGGTCTTCGGTGCACTCTCCGACAAGATTGGCCGCAAATGGATCATGATGCTCGGTATGCTCATCGCCGTTATCTCCTATGGCCCGATCTACAATGCGATGTATGACACCGCCAACCTCAAAAACAAGGTTGAAATCAAGGAAAAAACCATCGTCGAACACAAGGCTGAAGTCAAGGGCACCGATTCGCTGAAGACCACCATCACCAAGAAGGTCTTCGAAGATGGCACCACCTACAAAGAGACCAAGAAAGAGAAGTTCCCGGTTGACGCAGCCGCCAAAGCCGCTATGCCGAAGGACAAGCTGAAACCGGATACCAAGAAAGAGGTTGTCCTTCCGCAGGATCAGTTCATCCGCATGATCGGTTTTGTCTTTATCCAGGTGCTCTTTGTGACGATGGTGTACGGCCCGATCGCTGCGTTCCTCGTCGAACTCTTCCCGACCAGGATTCGCTACACCTCGATGTCGCTGCCCTACCATATCGGTAACGGCGTCTTCGGTGGTCTGGTACCGCTCATCGCCACAAGGCTTGTCGAGGCATCCAAAGAGCCTGGCTACTCGAACCCGCTGTCCAATCTGATCAATGGCGTAACGGGACATGCCTCCGCGGCTGCCGGTTCGGCCGATCCGCTTGCGGGTCTCATGTATCCGATCCTGATCGCTGGCGTCTGCTTCGTCATCGGTACTGTGTACATGAAGAACAAACCAGCCGCGATGGATGGCGAATAAACAGGTAACGATCTAAACCAAAACACTATGTCAGCAATTCAGAGAATATTGGGAATCGTTTGGGCGGCCCTCGGTGTTGGTATCATCCCGCTGGCCATCATGCGCGCCATGGCGGAGATCGCCAAAAAGCCCAGCGAAGAGAACTGGATCTTCTGGTCCATCGTGCTCGTCGTGCTCATGCCGATCATTGCCTTCAGTCTGATCACCTTCGGCGTTTTCGCCCTCAAAGGCGAATACGACTCCGTCGACTGAACGGTAACCGGACAGTTCACCGCAAGAGAGGCGCCTCGCAAGATGGCGCCTCTCTTTTTTTTAGAGGAAAAGTGAATGTTGTGGACTTGGTGGACGATGTGGACAAAATCTTGAATAAGAGGATTGTTGTGAATTTTGTACACTTGCTTTATAGCTGTCAACATGACCAACACTGAGCCTGCTGATACTCTCATGAGTTCCCCTGATGATACCACCCCCTCCCTGACGCCGTTGCAGGAAAAACTCGCCACGCTGCCGACTTCGCCCGGAGTGTACCGCTTCAGCAACGAGGCGGGCACGGTGATCTACGTCGGCAAGGCGCGAAATCTGCGCAACCGGGTGCGCTCCTATTTCAACAATCAGGCGAAGCAGTCGGGCAAAACCGCCGTGCTGGTGAGCCATATCGCCTCGCTCGACGTCATCATCACATCCTCGGAGGTCGAGGCGCTGATTCTCGAAAACAACCTCATCAAGGAGCTGAAGCCGCGCTACAACGTCAGCCTCAAGGACGACAAAAGCTACCCGTGGCTGGTCATCACCGCCGAGCGCTTTCCCCGAATCTTCCTCACCCGCCAGGTACGGCGCGACGGCTCGCTCTACTTCGGCCCCTACACCGAAGCCTCGCAGCTCCGGCTCATCCTCGACCTGATCGGTTCGATCTTTCCCGTCCGAAGCTGCAAGCACCGGCTCACCGAGGAGGCGGTCACGCGGAAAAAGTACAAGCTCTGCCTCGACTACCACATCCACAAGTGCAAAGGGCCGTGCGAGGGGTTGCAGCCGGAGGAGGAGTACGATGCAATGATCCGCGAGATCGTCACCCTGCTCAAGGGCAAAACCTCGGCGCTCGTGCGCGACCTCGCCGCCCAGATGCAGAAGAAAGCGACAGAGCTGAAGTTCGAGGAGGCCGCCGCGCTCAAGGCGCAGATCGAGGGGCTGAAGCGCTACGCGGAGCGGCAGAAGGTGGTGAGCGCCGAGGCGGTCGACCGCGATGTCTTCGCGGTGGCGGCGGGCGAGGACGATGCGTGCGGCGTGGTATTCCGAATCCGCGAAGGCAAGCTGATCGGTTCGCGCCACACCTGGCTCACCAACACCGGCAGCACTCCCCTGCCGAATCTGCTCGCCTCCTTCATGGAGCACTACTACCTCGAAACCCCCGACCTGATTCCGCCGGAGATCATGCTTCAGGCGGATTTACCGGAGGAGGAGATCGAGGCGCTCCGGCAACTGCTCTCGTCGCGCCAGAGCGAGCGGCGGCAGGTGCGCTTCACGGTGCCACGCATCGGCGAGAAAGCCCACCTCATCGCCATGTGCCTCGACAACGCCGAGCACCACCTGCATGAGTTCATGGTACAGAAAAAGCTGCGGGGCGAAATCGCCCGGAAGTCGCCCGCGCTCGAATCGCTCAAGCAGGTGCTGCGGCTGGAGCGATTGCCCGAGCGAATCGAGTGTTTCGACAACTCCCATTTCCAGGGCACCGATTACGTCAGCTCGATGGTCACCTTCGTTTCGGGAAAGCCGAAAAAGTCCGATTACCGCAAGTTCAGGCTCAAAAGCTTCGAGGGGTCGGACGATTACGCCGCCATGCGCGAAGCGGTCACACGCCGCTACAGCGGCTCGCTCGCCGGGGAGCTGCCGATGCCCGATCTGGTGCTCATCGACGGTGGCAAAGGGCAGGTGAACGTCGCCTGGCAGGCGTTGCAGGAGCTTGGTCTCGACCTGCCGGTAGCGGGCCTCGCCAAGCGGCTCGAAGAGATTTTCGTGCCAAACGAGCGAGATCCGTACAATCTGCCCAAAACCTCGCCTGCCCTCAAGCTGCTCCAGCAGCTCCGCGACGAGGCGCACCGCTTCGCCATCACCTATCACCGCAAATTGAGAAGCGACAGGACAATCCGCACGGAACTGACCGGTATCAAGGGGGTGGGCGAAAAGAGCGCCGAGAAGCTGCTGAAGCATTTCGGATCGGTGGAAAGCGTTGCGAAAGCGTCGCTCGACGAACTTTCCGCCATTGCCGGAAGAAAAACCGCCGAAAGCATTTACCGCTATTTCCACGGCGACGGCGGCCCCGAGGCCTGAAAGAACGGCCCGGCTGAGCGCTTTTTTTGAAAAATTCTGCTATATTGATGATGTTCTAATGATCGTGAAATTTGCACGAACCGGAGTGTATGAGTTTGCTTGATTTTTTTGATGACAACTACCAGAACCAGTCGGCTGGTTTCTTCCCGAACAAGCCCGAAGGGACGGCTGACCCCGATTCTATCCACGATCCCGAAGAACTTCTCGATCTTATCGCCCAGCTCAACGAGGATGGACTTCACGAGAAGTCGCTCATTGCGGCTCGCAGGCTCGAAGAGCTTGCCCCCTTCAACGCGGAGACCTGGTTTCACCTCGGCAACAGCCTGACCCTGAACGGACTTTTCGAGGAGGCGCTCGAAGCGTTTCAGCGCGCCATCCTGCTCAGCCCTGCCGACAGCGAAATGATGCTGAATCTCGCTCTTGCGTACTTCAATACCGGCAGGCTCGACGAAGCGCTCGAAGTGATCGAGGGAGTAGTCGTCGATTCGACCATCGAAAAGGATGCCATCTTCTATCATGGCCTGATTCTGCAACGGCTCGAACGTTTCGAGGAGGCTGAGAAGCTTTTCGAACAGGCGTTGCAACTCGATCAGGAGTTCGGCGAGGCGTGGTACGAACTGGCCTATTCGCAGGACATTCTCGGCAAGCTCGACAAAAGCCTTGTCGCCTACAACCGCTCGATCGACCTCGACCCTTACAATATCAACGCCTGGTATAACAAAGGGCTTGTCCTGAGCAAGCTGAAGAACTACCAGGAGGCGCTCGACGCCTACGATATGGCGCTCGTCATTGCGGACGATTTCAGCTCGGCATGGTACAACCGCGCCAACGTGCTGGCGATCACCGGACGAATCGAGGAGGCCGCCGAGAGCTATTCGAAAACCCTTGAAATCGAGCCGGACGACATCAACGCGCTCTACAACCTCGGCATCGCCAGGGAAGAGCTGGAACAGTACGTCGAGGCTATCGCCTGCTACGAACGCTGCATCGAGCTGAATCCCGAGTTCGCCGACGCCTGGTTCGCGCTCGCCTGCTGCTTCGAGGCGCTCGAACAGTACGAAGCCTCGCTCGCCGCAATATGCCAGGCGCTTCTCGAAATGCCGGAGTGCATCGAATTCCTTCTGCTCAAGGCGGAGATCGAATACAACCTCGTGCAGCTCGACCAGTCGATACTGACCTACGAGAAGATCATTCCTCTGGAACCGGAAAACCCGCAGATATGGCTCGACTACGCCATGGTGCTGCGCGAGGCCGGAGCGATGGACGAGTCGATCCACGCGCTTGAAGAGTCGATCTCGCTTCAACCACTCTCGGCGGAGGCGCATTTCGAGATCGCCGCGACCTATTTCGCCATGGGCGACAACCAGAGCACGGTCAAGGCGCTCAGCAAGGCATTCAAGATCGATCCTGACAAAAAGCAACTCTTCCAGAGCACTTTCCCCGAACTCTATCAGCAGGATGCGGTGCGCAGACTGCTCGGAATCTCCTGAACCACAAGCGAAACGAACATCGTGTCAAACTCTCAGTCCAAAAAGATTTTCGGGCTTATCGGCAGGCATGTCGATTATTCGTGGTCGCCCCTGATCCACAACACCGCTTTCGAGG
This sequence comes from Chlorobaculum sp., assembly GCA_013334655.1. GTDB lineage: Bacteria > Bacteroidota > Chlorobiia > Chlorobiales > Chlorobiaceae > Chlorobaculum. The sequence continues at coordinate 10,789 of JAAXXD010000027.1, forward strand.
CGCTCGGGCTTCCCTGCGTCTATACGATCTTCAACATCCCGTCACCGGAGCTGGTCGATGACGCCCTGAAGGGCAGCCGCGCCCTCGGCATCGCCGGGTTCAACGTGACCATCCCCTTCAAGAAGACCGTCGTGCCGCTGCTCGACGAGCTTTCGGATGATGCCAAAGCCATTGGAGCGGTCAACACCATCGTCAACGACAACGGGCGACTGCTTGGCTACAATACCGACATTGCAGGCTTCGCCGATCCGCTGCTGCCGATGGCGGAGTCGATCCGCAACAAACCGGTCTGCATCTTCGGCAACGGCGGCGCGGCGCTGGCCGCGGTCGAGTCCTTCAGGCTCCACTTCAGCCCCTCGTCGGTGCTGCTCGTGGTGCGGGATATTCAGAAGGCCGAGGATATGATTGAAGAGTACGCATACCGCGACATCGTCACCATCTGCTCGGGCCGCGAGATCGACCAGCCCGCGTGCAGCAAGCGCATCCGCGATTGCCGCGTGATCGTCAACGCCACGCCGGTCGGCACTGCCGGGAGGGTCGAGCACGGCCACAACATCCTGCCGACCGGCCACGGCCTTCTGCATGACGGCCAGATCGTCTACGACATGGTCTACAACCCGCTCGAAACGCCGCTGCTCGCCGATGCGCGCGCTGCCGGAGCGACCATCGTTCCGGGCATCGAGATGCTCATCGCCCAGGCCGCCCGCTCGTTTTCGATCTGGACAGGGCTGGAGATGCCTGTCGATCTCGTACGGAAAACCGTGCTCGCTGAAATCGAAAAGTGCGGAGCCTGATGCGGCGTTTTGAAAGCGGACTGACGGGCGTTACATTCCGCCGGACAACTTTGACTTTCTGACAACTCCTTTCATGGCCCTCTTTTATCTGATTGCGGTGGCGGCCGCCCTCTCCGACCGGGTAACCAAACTCCTCGCCATCCACTACCTGCGCGACGGCGGGCAAACCGTCGTCATCGCGCCGGAGTGGCTCAAGCTGACCTATGCCGAAAATCTCGGAATAGCCTTCAGTATGCGCTTTCTCCCGCCAACGGGACTTCTCTTTTTGACCCTCGCTATCTCCGCAGGCGTCATCTGGTATGTCCAGAAATCGAACAACCGCACTCCCCTCTTCCTCACGGCCTTCGCGCTCATCCTTGGCGGCGGAGTCGGCAACCTGCTCGACCGCGTCATGCTCGGCCACGTGGTGGACTTCATCTATTTCGACCTCTATCACGGCGTGCTCTTTGGCATTCCGCTCGACCTCTGGCCGGTGTTCAACGTCGCCGACTCCTGCATCACCATCGGCGCGTGTATGCTCGTGCTGTTTCACGACAAGATTTTCAGCAAAGCATGAGCGTGACGAGCTTCGCCGACATTCACAGCCATCTCTCCTTTCCCGAGTTTGACGATGGTCGCGACCGCGTGATCGACGATCTCAAGGCTGCGGGCGTGCGGTACGTGATCGACCCCGGCACGGGCATCGAGACCAACCGACGCTCCATCGAGCTTGCCGCCCGATATGACTTTATCTATTCAAATGTCGGCCTGCATCCGCACGATGTGAAGTCGCCGGTTTCGCCGGAGGTGCTCGACGAACTGACGGCGCAGGCTCGGTCGGCAAAGGTGGTCGGCATCGGCGAGATCGGCCTCGACTACCACTGGCCCGATCACGAAGCGGCGCATCAAGAGGCTGCGTTCCGCGAAATGCTTCGCATGGCGATCACGCTCGATCTGCCGGTGGTGATCCACTGCCGCGACGCCTGGACGGATATGCTCCGCATTCTCTCGGAGGAGCGCTCCTCCGCCTTGCGCGGCGCGATGCACTGCTTTTCGGGCGATCTCGACATAGCCCGCCGCTGCATCGCTCTCGGCCTGAAAATCTCGATTCCCGGCACCATCACCTACAAAAAGTCACCGCTGCCCGAAGTGGTGGCATCCGTCGGTCTCGACGACCTCTGCTCCGAAACCGACGCGCCCTACCTCGCGCCCGCGCCCATGCGCGGCAAACGCAACGAACCGGCATTCGTCGTCCACACGGTGCGCAAGATCGCCGATCACCGCCCGGAACCGTTCGAGGAGGTCGCGGAAGCGCTCGTGCGCAATGCCGTTACGCTGTTCAGACTGACGTGACCGGCGTACTTTGCCGATTTTGAAATTCATGCGAACTTGCGTAGGTTGAGCCTCAGGCTGACCCCGCCAGCAATACGCGGAACGATTCAGACGATCTCATTCACGAAACGACAGCACGAACCATATGAACAGCACGCAACCCCAGAAAGCGCTTCCTGAAGCAACACTCTCCGTCCGTTTGCTTGAAATCGGCATCAAGTATAAAAAGCAGCTCTCCACCCTGGTCATCATCATCTGCCTTGCGGCGGGAGGAGCGCTCTTCTGGATGCAGAAAACCAAAGTTGACGAAGCCCAGGCTTCGGTCGCTCTGGCAAAGATCACCCCCTGGCTCGAAACTGGTGACATCCACAAAGCGATCGATGGCGAAGGGTCGATCAAGGGGCTGAACAGCATCGCCAAAACCTGGGGCAACACGCCAAGCGGAAAAACCGCAAAGCTCTATCTGGCCTACATTCTGCTCAACAGCGGCAAGCCGGACGATGCGCTCGCGATGTACAAGGGCTTCAGCAGCGACAACAAAGATCTTCAGGCATCGGCGCTTGCCGGAGCCGCAGCTTGCCATGTCGCGAAAAAAGCGTTCGCCGATGCGGCGGCGGAGTATGAAAAAGCTTCGGAAACCGCTGAAAACGAGGCGCTCAAGTCCGCCTATCTCAACAGCGCAGCCGACAGCTACACTTCAGCCGGTCAGCCGGACAAGGCGGCCAAACTGCTCGACCAGGTGATTAAAAGCTGGCCCGCCACAGCCGCCGCAGGAACCGCCCGGCGCACGCTTTTGCGTCTTGCCGGCGCTGGCGTGCAGGTTCCTCAAATCTGACCAATTTTTTCGACACTCAACCGAATCATCATGCCAGAAAAATTCATCATCAAGACCAGCATGGGCGATATCGCCATCGCGCTGTACGACGACACCCCGCTGCATCGCGACAACTTCGTCAAGCTCGTCGGCGAGGGCTATTATGACGGCATCCGCTTCCACCGCGTCATCGAAGGGTTCATGATCCAGACCGGCGACCCGCTCTCGCGCCACGACGAGAAGCGCATGATGCACGGCACCGGCGGCCCCGACTACCGCGTTCCGGCGGAGATCAAGCATCCCAACAAGAAGGGTACGCTCGCGGCGGCGCGGGACAACAACCCGCAGAAAGCCTCATCCGGCAGCCAGTTTTACATCAACCAGGCCGATAACGCCTTTCTCAACGGCGAGTACACCGTGTTCGGCGTCGTGGAGTCGGGCATCGAGGTGGTTGACGCCATCGCTGTGGTGGAGACCGATATGCGCGACAACCCGCTCAAGCCGGTGACCATCGAAACCATTGTCCCTGCAACCGCCTGATCGTCGAAAGCATGGAGAGCATCGCCGAAAATCTCGCCGCCGTGAAGGAACAGATCGCGTCAGCCTGCCGCAAGGCGGACCGGCGCGAGGATGAGGTCACGCTCATCGCCGTCTCCAAGACCAAAAGCGCCGCCGCAGTGCGCGAAGCGTGGGATGCGGGGCAGCGGGAGTTCGGCGAGAGCTACGTGCAGGAGTTTCTCGAAAAAGTCGAAGCGCCCGAGCTGGCGGGCTTGCCGCTTTCGTGGCACTTCATCGGCCACCTCCAGTCCAACAAGGTGCGGCAGATCGTCGGCAAGGTGACGATGATTCACGGCATCGACAAGGTCACGACCGCCGAAGAGCTCTCCAAACGCGCCGAGCAGCAGGGCCTGACGGCCGATTACCTGCTCGAAGTGAACGTGTCGCGCGAAGGCTCGAAGTACGGTCTCGATCCGTCGTCCGTGCTTCAGGCCGCCGAACAGTGCTTCGCCCTGCCGAACGTCCGGCTGCGGGGACTCATGACCATCGCCTCGCCCGACCCTTCGGAGGCCCGCCGCGAATTCTCGGAACTCCGCCAGACGCTTGAAAAGCTCCGCCAGATCGCGCCAGACCCCAACCAGCTCACCGAACTCTCGATGGGCATGAGCGGCGATTTCGAAGAGGCAATTCTCGAAGGCGCCACGATGATCCGCATAGGCACCGCGATTTTCGGGTGGCGGTGAATAATGGATAATTGACAATTGATAATGGATAATTAAAAGCGTCTGTTACCGCACTTGCTCTTTTTTACATTATCCATTATTAATTATCCATTATCAATTATCCATTGTCAATTATCCATTGTCAATTGCCGCCCTATTTCCTCTTCTCCCTGTCGCTGCTTATATTAAGGCTCTTTTGCCTTGCCGATTCACAACCATCTAAACTTCAGGGAATATCATGATCGAACAAAGGGAGAAAATCCGGGAAGCCGTTGAATTCATCAGGAAAAAAACCACGGCGGAGTATCCGGTGGGTATCGTGCTTGGCACCGGCCTGGGCGGCCTGGTCAAGGAGATCGAGATCGACTTCTCGCTCGACTATGCCGACATTCCCTATTTCCCGATTTCGACGGTTGAAACCCATCACGGCAAACTGATCTTCGGCACCCTCGCCGGCAAGAAGGTGGTCGCCATGCAGGGACGTTTCCACTTCTATGAAGGGTACTCGATGACGCAGATCGTCTTCCCGATCAGGGTCATGAAGCAGCTCGGCGTCAGAACGCTCGGCATCACCAACGCCTGCGGCGGCATGAATCCCGGCTACAGCAAGGGCGACATCATGCTGATCGACGACCATATCAACCTGCTCGGCACCAACCCGCTCATCGGCCCGAACGATCCTGAAATCGGCCCCCGTTTCCCCGATATGTGCGCTCCCTACTCTCCGAGAATTCTCGACATTGCCGAGAAGGTTGCACTCGAACACGGCATCAAGGTGCAGCGCGGCGTCTATGTCGCCGTCACCGGCCCGTGCCTCGAAACCCGCGCCGAGTACCGCATGCTGCGCGCTATCGGCGCTGACGTGGTCGGCATGTCCACCGTGCCGGAGGTGATCGCCGCCGTGCATCAGGGCACCGAGGTGTTCGGCATGTCCATCGTCACCGACGAGTGCTTCCCGGACTGCCTCGTGCCGGTCGGCATCGAAGAGATCATCGAGGTCTCCAGCCGCGCCGAGCCATCCATGACCACCATCTTCAGAAACGTCGTAGCAAACCTTTAATCCTTAACGAGGAAACACCAGTTCTCAGATGATAGACGCAATATCCTTTATAAACGGAACCTTCCGATACCTCGACCAGCGCTTCCTCCCCCTGCAGGAGTTCTATGTCGAAACCCGGAACTACCTTGAAGCCATCGAGGCGATCAAGACCCTCGCCGTCAGGGGCGCGCCGCTCATCGGCGCGTCGGCGGGCTACACGGTGATGCTCGGCGTCAACGCCTACACGGGCGACAAGGCGGGCTTCCCGGCATACTTCGACAACTTGATCGCCGAGGTCAACGCCTCGCGCCCGACCGCCGTGAACCTCTTCTTCGCCACGAAGAAGATGCAGGCGGTCTATGACGCAAACTTCGAGGCCGATTCGCTCGAAACGCTCGTCGCGAAGATGACCGATATGGCCTACAAAATCCACAACGACGAAATCGACAACTGCGACAAGATCGCCCGCCACGGCGTCGAGCTGCTCAAGCAGGATTTCGCCGACGTGCTCAAGACCCGCAAACTCAACGTCCTCACCCACTGCAACACCGGCACGCTCGCCTGCTGCGGCATCGGCACGGCGCTTGGCGTGATTCGCCTGGCGTACGAGGAGGGGCTGATCGAGCGCGTGATCACCTCCGAAAGCCGCCCGCTTTTGCAGGGCCTGCGCCTCACGGCGTGGGAGTTGCAGCATGACGGCATTCCGTTCGCCTCGATCTCCGACTCCTCGTCGGCGATTCTGATGTCGCGCGGGATGATCGACTTCGCCGTCACCGGCGCGGATCGCATCACGGCCAACGGCGACACCGCCAACAAGATCGGCACCTACGCTCACGCCATCAGCGCGAAGTATCACGGCCTGCCGTTCTACATCGCCGCGCCGGTCTCGACCATCGACATCACCATGCCGGAAGGGTCGCTGATTCCAATCGAGGAGCGCGACGCCGACGAGCTGCGCAAAATCTTCGGCACGCAGGTCGCCACGCCGACCACGCCGGTGGTGAACTTCGCCTTCGACGTGACCCCAGGCACCCTCATTCGCGGCATCATCACCGAGAAAGAGGCGGTCGTCGGCAACTACAACGAAGGCCTCGCCCGCATCTGCAACGGCTGAACATTCGACTCCAGATTCATGACAAAGAAAGGCTCCCGCTCAAACGGGGGCCTTTCTTTTTTTCCGGAGGCCTGCCGGAAATCCCGCGCCCTGCCTCCGGTAGAGATTCCACTTTCAGGCAATAGCCGTTTTTTAGTATATTTTAAGAAAGAGTTATTCGTAATATTGTCCTGTGCTTTACTGCCGTCGCTCTATAACCGAGGACACCATGACCCCCGTCAATCCCCCTTTTTCCCCTGAATCCCATCGGATCAGAATCAGGATAACGGCTGTTCAGCGGTGCCATTCCACACTATCTTTTTCATCAACCAGATTCAGGAGGAGGGCATGAACGATACCGGTTATGATTATTCCGTTGTCAAGGGTTTCGCATTTTCGGCGCTTTTCTGGCTTGTCATAGGGCTTGTCATTGGCCTGTGGATCGCGTTCGAGATGTTCGACCCGTCGCTGAACCTGACCCCGTGGCTCAGTTTCGGACGTCTGCGCGTCGTGCATACCAACGGCCTCGGCCTCGGCTTCGGCCTGGCAGGCATCTTTGCCACGGCCTACTACATGCTCCAGCGACTGACCCGCACGCCGCTTCCCTTCCCCGGCCTCGCCAAGGCGCATCTCTGGCTCTTCAACGCAGCAATCGCCGCCGCCGCCGTCAGCCTCATGGCGGGCATGAACACCACGAAGGAGTACGCCGAGCTTGAATGGCCGCTCGATGTTGGCGTGGTGATCCTCTGGGTGATGTTCGCCATCAACGTCTTTGCCATCCTCGTCAAGCGGCAGGAGAAGCAGATGTACATCTCGCTCTGGTACCTGGTCGCCATGACCGTGACTGTCGCGGTGCTATACATCGTCAACAACCTCGAAATCCCGCTCACCCTCTTCAAGTCCTACAGCCTCTACGCCGGAGCCAACGACGCCAATGTGCAATGGTGGTACGGGCACAACATCGTGGGCTTCATCTTCACGGTGCCGGTGCTGGCGATGTTCTACTACTTCCTGCCCAAAGCCACGGGGCTGCCGATCTACAGCCACCGGCTCTCGATCGTCTCGTTCTGGGCGCTGATCTTCGCCTATCTGTGGACCGGGGCGCACCACCTCATGCTCACGCCGCTGCCGGAGTGGATCCAGACGGTGGCCATCGCCTTCAGCATCTTCCTGATCGCCCCCTCATGGGGATCGGTGGTCAACGGTTACTACACCTTGCAGGGTAATTGGGATCAGATGCGCACCAACTACTTGACCAAGTTCTTCATCCTCGGCATCACCTTCTACGGCCTTCAGACCCTTCAGGGGCCGTTGCAGGGTCTGCGGACGCTGAACGCCTTCTTCCACTACACCGACTGGGTCGTGGGTCACGTCCACATGGGCACGATGGGGTGGGTCACCATGATTATCTCCGCATCGTTCTACTATATGATCCCGAAAGTCACTGGCCGGGAGCTGTACAGCGTGAAGCTCGCCAACACCCACTTCTGGCTCATCCTTGTCGGCCAGCTCGCCTGGACGGTCACCATGTGGATCGGCGGCATCCAGCAGGGCGCGATGTGGAAGGCCACCAATCCAGACGGATCGCTGATGTACAGCTTCCTCGACGGACTGACTTCGCTCTATCCCTACTACCGGATGCGCTTCGCGGCAGGCGTCGTCTATTTCATCGGCATCCTCCTCTTCGCTTGGAATCTTATCCAGACCGTCAGGCAGGCACCGTCGGCCTCAGCTGAAGCTTAACCACCAAACCTGAAAAAAGGAGCTTGCATCATGGGGATCTATTCAAAACCGGTCGTCTTCGCACTCATCTCGGCGCTGGTCATCCTTGTCGGCACGGTGGTCACGGTCTTCGTTCCGATGTTCATGCCATCGACCCAGCCGGTGAGCGCTTATGTCAAACCCTACACTGCCATCGAGCAGGAGGGGCGCGACCTCTACATGCGTGAAGGTTGCAACAACTGCCACACGCAAACCGTCCGCCCGCTCAGGACGGAGGTGCTGCGCTACGGCGAATACTCGAAAGCCGAGGAGTTCGCCTGGGATCGCCCCTTCCTCTGGGGTTCGAGAAGGACGGGACCCGACCTGAACCGCATCGGCGGCAAATACCCCGATTCGTGGCACTACCGTCACATGCACAGCCCGCAGTCGATGTTCGCCCTCTCGAACATGCCACCTTACGGCTGGCTCGCCGGGAACAGACTCGACACCTCGAACTCGTTCAGAAAAACGCAGATACTCGGATACGGCTACACCGAGGAGCAGGTGAAGCAGCAGATCGCCGAGTACAAGACGAAGGTCACCGCGCCGGAGTACGATTCGAAGGCCACCCGCGACCAGGTGACGCCTGAAGCGCTGCGAGGCGATTTGACCGAGATGGACGCCATCGTCGCCTACATGCAGAAGCTCGGTCGTGATGTCAAGGCTATGGAGAAACAGTGATGATATTGCCGGAAATTGCTTATCTCGCATTCACCATTGTGCTGGCGGTTGTGATGGCAGGCATCATGCTCTACTATTTCAACCCGAAGCGCAAAAATGAGGTCGAGGAACCCAAGTACCGGATGCTCCATGAAGAGGAAAAAATAAAGCATCACGAATAACTATCAACCGTTCAAGAAACCTGTTACGAGGAGGTTCATATGAATGATTCCGGAATACCGCAGGAAGGCCACAATAAAATCCCCGTTGGATGGATGGCGTTCTTTGTCGGGATGATCATCTTTGTCGTCGTCTATGTCGTTCGCTTTACGCCAGCTATTTCAGGATGGTCATTCTACCAGGGTTACGAAGAGGAGATGAAAGTTGGCCAGAAAGCGGCGGCATCGGCTCCGGCTGACGCCGGAAAGTATATCGGCAAGGCCGACGCCATCGCCGAGGGCAAAGCCGAGTTCGCCACGAGTTGCGCCGCATGCCACATGGCCGACGCCAGCGGCGGCATCGGCCCGAATCTGAAGGTCGCCCTGAAGTACGGCGAGACCCCCGACAAGCTGCTCGAATCGATCTCCGCCGGTCGTCCCAACGGTATGCCGCCATTCGGCCAGCAGCTCGGCAAGGACAAGATCGCCAAGATCGTAGCATTCATCGAAAGCCTGAGGAAATAACCTGATCGCTGCCCCGGGAACCTATACCGGGGCAGTTGTGTCTTATGGAGTAATCCACAGTGCAGTAACCAATCCCCTGATCATGCAGATAATCTGGAAACGCTACCGGAGAACCGTCGAAATCCTTCAGGCGATTCTCCTTACCGGCCTGCCGTTCCTGAACATCAACGGCCAGAGCGCCTTCCGGTTCGACATCCGTGAGCTGAACCTCTACTTTTTCGGTTCCGTCATCCGTATCGGCGACTTCTACCTCATCCTCGCCGCCACGCTCTTCCTCCTGCTCTTCATCTCGGCGGTGACAGTGATTCTCGGGCGGGTCTGGTGCGGCTGGCTCTGCCCGCAGACCGTGCTGCTCGACCTCACCGAGAGCTTGGCCAAACTATTCGGCAAGAAGCACCGCAAGACATTGCAGAAACTGATCCTGCTGCCACTCTCTGCGCTGGTGGCGATCACCATGATCTGGTACTTCGTCCCGCCGGAAGAGGCGATTCGCGGCCTTGCCAGCTCGCCGCTCATCGCCGGATTTTTCATCGTGCTCTGGGTGCTGGTCTACCTCGAACTCGGCTTTCTCGGGCGGAACTTCTGCACCACCATCTGCCCCTACGCCATGATGCAGAACGCGCTCTTCGACAAGGATACGCTCGTGATCGAGTACGACAAGTCGCGCGATTCGACCTGCATGAAGTGCGACGACTGCGTGAAGGTCTGCCCGGTGGGGATCGACATCAAGGAGGGACTCAGCAACAGTTGCATCGCCTGCGCGGAGTGCATCGACGCCTGCTGGCTGAAAAGCAGCAAGCGCAACCTGCCGCCATTCCCGAACTACAAAGGCAAAATCATCCGCCCGAAAACCTTCTGGCTCGCAGGCCTCACGGCGGCCTCGGCGCTCGTGCTCGTGATGCTCTTCGCCTTGCGCCCGCCCGTCGAATTCACCCTCAGCCGCGTGCAGGAGCCGCTCCCGCCCGGCCTGAACCGCTATAGCTGGACGATCTACAACAACACAAGCCGCACGCTCGAACTGAATATCGAAGCACCGGAAGGCACGACCCTGATCGGCGAGCGCGTCATTTCGATCAAGCCGTTCGGCGAGGCGAGAAACAAAGTACTCGTCAGGGCGACCGGCAAACGGGAGACGGTAAAACTGACCCTCTCCGGCGGCGGCATCAAAATCAGTAGGGAGGCTGGATTTCTGTGAAACCTTTCATCATCGGACTGTACGCCGTATTCATCATCGCCATGATCACCGGTTTGACGGTGGCCTACCGCAACGCCGAGGGGCTTGTCGAGCCGGACTACTACCTGAAGCAGAACGAATGGTTCCGGCAAAAAGGCGAGGAGCGGCAACTCGGACTCGAAGTCAAGCGACCGGAATCAATCCGGCAGGGCAGCAACGAACTGACCTTCGTGCTCACCGAACAGGGCACGCCGCTGAGTCATGCTGACGTAAAACTGTTTGTCGGCAACGTGTCGAACAAAGAGCATGACCTCACTATCGCCATTCGCGAAACAGCTCCCGGCTCCTACCGGGCACGGGTCAGCGTACCCTTGAAGGGCAAATGGCTGGTGCGAATGGACATTTCCTCCGGCAAACTCAACACCAGCAGATCATGGTTCTACGACGTCAACTGATCGCCGGAGCCCTCTCGTTGCTGCTGCTCGTTGCGGCGATGCCGCTCCATGCGGAACCGAAAGCCGACAGCAACGCCATTCACGACGCTCCCTGCGCGAAGCCTGCCAATGGCCGCAAGGTGACGCTCGACATCACGCCGAGGCCCGTACGGGCCATGCAACCGCTCCTCTTCCGGGTCAGCGTAGAGCCTGCCGACAACCTGCCGCCGGTGCTCACGATTGACTTCTCCATGCCCGGCATGTACATGGGCCAGAACCGGATGAAGCTCGTGCGCACGGCATCAGGCGCGTGGGAGGGGCGCGGCGTGATCGTCCGGTGCATGAGCGGCAAAAAGCTCTGGAAGCTCATGCTCCTCTCGCCAGAACTCGGCAACCCCGCCTTCTCGTTCGATGTCCGTGACTGAAACGCCCCGTCCCGGCACGATCCGTTGCGACCACTGTATGCAGGAGATTCCCGAGGCGGCGGCTATCACCTCGACGGTCGATGGAGAGCGCCGCAACTTCTGCTGCCACGGCTGCCTCGGCGTCTACGAGCTGATCCACAGCGAGTCGCTCGACGCCTTCTACAAGCAGCGCTGCGACTGGCAGCCGGGCCGTCCGGCCTTTGCCGCCGTTGATGCGAAAGAGTTCGCGGGTGACATCGTTTCTGACGGATCGAAGTGCCGGATCGAAGTGCTGCTCTCCGGCATCCGCTGCGCTTCGTGCGTCTGGCTGGTCGAAAAGGTGCTCACGCGGCTCGACGGTATCGTGTCGGCACGGGTCAACTACGCCACTCACCGCGCAACCATCGAGTGGCGAAATGACGTAGTCTCGCTCGACACCATTCTGAAAACCCTCTCGGGAATCGGCTATCTGCCGCGCCCCGTCCGGCACGGCACTCAGGTCGAACTCTACTCCGCCGAAAAACGCGATCTGCTCCTGCGCTTCGGCACGGCGGGCTTCTTTTCGATGCAGCTCATGCTCATCTCCGCTGCGCTTTACGCTGGCTTTTTCCAGGGCATTGAAACTCGTTACCGACTCGCTTTCCAGCTCATCTCCTGGGCGCTCGCCTCGCCGGTGGTTTTCTACTCCGGCTTTCCCTTCATTGCCAACGCCCTGCGCTCGATCAAAAACCGGGCGCTGAACATGGACGTACTCGTGTCGCTCGGCTCGCTCTCGGCATACTTCTACAGCGTGGCGATGATCTTCACCGGCGGCGAGGTCTTCTTCGACACTGCGGCCATGATCGTCACCTTCATCCTGCTGGGACGCTTCCTCGAAGCGGGCTCGCGCCTCAAGGCGGGCAGCGCTCTGGCGGCGCTCGCTGACCTGCAACCCCGCGAGGCGCTGCTTGTCGATGCTGACGGACAGACCTCGCTCGCGCCGCTCGAACGGATCGGCAAAGGGGCGCTCGTCGAGGTGCTGCCGGGCGACCGCGTGCCGCTCGATGGAACTGTGACCGCAGGCGAGGCCGACGTCGATGAATCGATGCTCACCGGCGAATCGGCCCCCGTCTCCAAAACCTCCGGCAGCGCGGTCTATGCGGGCACCTGCGCCATCACGGGGCGGCTTCGGATCAGCGTCTCCGGCGATTCACGCCAAACGCTCCTTTCGAGCATCATCCGAACCGTCGAGGAGGCGCAGGCGCGGAAAGCGCCGATTCAGAGCGTGGCGGACAAAGTCGCAGGATGGTTCGTGCCAGCCACCATCCTCTTGGCGACCGCCACCTTCGCCTGGTGGCGTCTGGCGGGAGCGCCGCCGGTCACGGCGCTCATGAACGCCGTCTCGGTGCTCGTCATCGCCTGCCCCTGCGCGTTGGGCCTCGCCACGCCGCTCGCCATCCTCGTCGGCACCACGGCGGTCAGCCGAAAAGGTATCCTCGTCAAGGGGGGCGACATATTCGAGTCGGTCTCCAGAACCTCCACCGTCGTGCTCGACAAAACCGGCACCATCACGCGCGGCGCTCCGGCGCTAACCGACACCTTCGATTACGTCATCTCCAGCAATTTCAGGCAGTGCTGCGCCTCGCTCGAAAGCCTGTCGCGCCACCCGGCAGGCCGCGCGATTGCGGACGGTTGGCAAGGCGAAATGCTGCCGGTCGAGGCGTTCCGCGCCGTCACGGGCATGGGCGTTTCGGGAATTATTGACGGCGAAACGTGGCTTGCCGGTTCACGCTCATTGATTGAAAAGGAGGGCATCGCGATCAGCGACGATTGCCTCGCCGCCGCCGCCCGGCTCGAAACGTCGGGCAAGACGACCGTCTTCGTTGCATGCAACCGCAAGCTGGCGGGGCTTTTCGGCCTCATCGACGAGCTGCGCGACGACGCCGGACGGATGATCGAGGCGCTTCGGGCGCAGGGCTTGCGGCTGATGATCCTCACCGGCGACAATGCGGGCGTGGCTCGCTATATTGCCGGACGGTGCGGCATCACCGAGGTGCGCGCCGGACTCGATCCCATCGGAAAAGCTGACGCGATCAGAGAGCTGAAACGCTCAGGCGAGACTGTGCTGATGGCGGGCGACGGCATCAACGACGCCCCGGCGCTCACCGAGGCCGACACCGGCATCACCTTCGGCACGGCCACGGGCATCGCCATCGAGAGCGCCGGAGTCACCATCATGAACGACGACCTCGAACTGCTCGGCACGCTCTTCGCTCATTCGCGCAAATGCTTCGCGGTGATCCGGCAGAACCTCGCCTGGGCGTTCGGCTACAACCTCATCGCCGTGCCGCTCGCCGTCACCGGCATGTTGCACCCGATCATCTCGGCGCTGCTCATGGCGACCAGCTCGCTCGTGGTGGTCGGCAACTCGCTCAGACTCAGAAAACTGTGATGGACAACGCATGACAAGCACCTTCTTCCTCATAGCCCTCGGCTTCGTCATCGGCCTCGGCGGCTGGGCGCTCTTCCTCTGGGCCGTCCGGAGCGGCCAGTTCGACGACACCGAAGCCCCGAAATACCGAATGCTCGACGACGACGACGAGGTGCAGCACAAGCCGAAAAAGAAAGAGTCCAAGAAGGCGGAGAAGTGAGAAGGGCGATCTCTTCAGGAGGGTTCTAACCCGACGGACATTCAGAATTCTTACATTCATTTTGCCCCGTTCCGAAAGCTTTCGGGACGGGGTATGCAGATAATGCAAAATAAATCAGGGCTTCACCCCAATTTCTTTCTACGGTGACACTGCCGATAGCGATTTCGATCAATACATTGGAGGGATGAACAGCGAAACCTTGACAGGCGAACTCCTCGCGATGCTGCTGGCGGGACTTGCGGGCGGATTCGGGCATTGCATAGGGATGTGCGGGCCGATTGTCGCGTCGTTCTCGATGGGCGAAGGCGGCAGGAGCATCGCACCGCACCTGCTCTACAACCTCGGCAGGATCATGACCTACGCCTTCCTTGGCGCGATGCTCGGCTTCACCGGATCGTTCGTCGGACTCTTTTCGAGCATCGGCATGTTCCAGCAAATCGTCATGGGGCTGACCGGCCTCGTCATCGTCTTCATGGGGATGGCCGCCATCGGCTGGTCGCCTCTTGGACACATCTTTTCCTCTTGCGCCCCCTTCATGCCGGTCATCAAAAAAATGCTCTCGATGTTCGACGCCTCACGCTCGACCGGCGCATGGTTCCCGATGGGCGTCGCGCTTGGCTTTCTTCCCTGCGGCCTCAGCTACACCGCCCTGCTCGCCGCCGCCCGCTCCGGCATGGAAGCCCCCGACCACTTCACCGGCATGGCGCAAGGGGGGCTCATGATGCTCCTCTTCGGCCTCGGCACCACCCCCGCGCTCCTCGTCGTCGGCACGGTCGCAAGCCGAATCAGTCAAGCTACCCGCGAACGCTTCTACAAACTCGCCGGAATCATCATGATCGCGACAGGGGTATGGTTCATCTACGGCGCGGTGAGGATGTGATGATTGCGTATAACCACTAACCTGGGAGCAGCAATGGAACCGAAGGCTCGATGGCTGTTTGAAAGTATGTCTCAATTATTGTGAATTCTCACTCCGGGAAGCCGTTCTTTGCCCGTTTCTCCTTTTGCGGGATATACGGTTAGCCCCTGCACCCCAGAATTTGTCGAGCAGATGGAGGTAGCCCGTCAGGAAATGTCAGAATACCGAAACGCTCTCCATGAACTTGCAAAATGAACTGGCACCCAAAGAATTCCCAGAGAAAAAAGCGGTCTTGATCAGTGGCGAGCTCCCCTACAATTTCACCACCTCACTGCTCACCTTCCCCAATTCCTAACTCGCTTACGTTGCCGTTACAGATGACAACTCAATCATGCCGAAGCAGCCTCTGTCGGCGAGCGGCTGGGTGGATTCTGCTTTGCTGTTAATGAGAACGGATAGGGGGGAGCGGTTTTAACGATATGAAGCTGTGTTGTCTGTGAAGGCTGTTATGATGAGCGTTCCGGACCAGTTTTGGTTGACTCCATAATATGTATCCAGAGTTCCATCCTGGCTGTTAGGTTCCAACGCGGCCACATAGTTCGTTGTTTGGCTGTTGGATGCGGGCGGCAACGAATAATTTCCGAACAGAACCAATGCATTGGGAGCGGTCGAATGGTCAGACACCGCATCGGCTGCTGCCAGGCTCAATTCCAACGATGATGGATCGAAGTAGCTATTTGTAAAAGAAAAGTTTTTCGCTATATCGACACCGGCAATGACGAGATGAAGATCGCTGATAGGGCCAGCGATGGTATCGTCAGCAGTGAACCATCCCGAATAGGTCACCGGTTTAGAGCGTAACTTCCACTGTTTGGCGGAAATAGCTCCGTGCGCATGAGGTGTATACGCGACCGTTACGTCGATTTTGTACGTTTCGCTTTTGGCATTTGCTGTGCCTGACGTAAGCTGCGCCAGAAGTGTTAAGAACAACAAAATGCCTGATTTTCGCATCAACATGACGATAGTCTCGGTGTTTTATTATCCAGAAAAAACTGGAAACCCCGATGCAACCTTTTAGAAATCAATTACTTAGAGCTTCGAGGTATCAGTCAACAAACTTGTCGACTATATCACTCGCACCAAAGTACTGCTATTGATCGGCACGAGAACAATGTGAACGAGATGCCAGCGAAAACAAGTACTTCAATATCTCAGAACAGACATCTTCTCTAAAAAAAAGTACAAAACATTTTATAATATATCTAAATAATATTTTCAACTTACACATAATACATATATGCGCATTGCGTAAATATTTTACACTTAGCGTATTTTAAATGTTAAACACTTCAGGCGCATGAGATAATTTCGTCTCCACCAAAATGGGAATAACTCGCCGAAGCATCCAAGAGCAGTCGAAAAGTTTCACACATGGGAGGTTTACAACTAACGCAGGGGTTGACTCCAACGAGCCAGCCTCAGGCTGCAACCGAGGCATGGCGTTGTCAGGAGGTCTGTTGCTGAAGGCTCAAACCGCTACTGCATACTGCCTGACAGGAGTGTATTCATTGATCCTCCGATATGGCACACGGTTGGATTGGGCGAGTTTCCGGTGGATTATCCGAACTGGATTCCGAAACTGTTCGTTCGAGATAACTTTCTTCGGGATGGATCGGAGGGCGCGGTTGGTATGCGTGTCATGATTGAGTTGACAAAACATGAACGCCTGCGCTCGGTAATTCCTGCCGAGAAGGGGAAAGAGGATTCGATGTGCGTGTCTTCGATAGGAGCGAAAGGTGGGGAAAGTGAGAAACCATGTACCGCCCGGCTCAACGGGCGCTTCAGCATCATGACAGAACAGCCGCTCCCGTCGGTGGTTTGAGCGCCTCCGGGAGCGGCGCTTTGCCTGTATCGGCTATCCCTGCTCTTCGTCAACGTGCACCAGCGTGCCGATCGGTTCGCCTTTGAGGAGGCGGGTCAGGTTGCCCTTGTTGTTCATGTTCATCACGACGATGGGCAGGGTGTTTTCGCGGCAGAGCGTGATAGCGGTCATGTCCATCACCCGGAGGTTTTTGCGGATCACGTCGAAATAGGAGATGCGCGGGAAAAACTCCGCGTCGGGATTCTTCTCTGGATCGGAATCGTACACCCCCTCGACTCTGGTGCCCTTGATAATGACGTCAGCCTCGATCTCGATGGCGCGAAGTGACGCGGCGGTATCGGTGGTGAAGTAGGGATTGCCTGTGCCCGCACCAAAGATGACGACGCGCCCTTTTTCGAGGTGACGCACCGCGCGGCGGCGGATGAATGGCTCGGAAATCTGCTCCATCTTGATGGCGGTCAAGAGGCGGGTGTAGATGCCCTTCCGTTCGAGCGCATCCTGAAGCGCCAGCGAGTTGATGACCGTGGCGAGCATCCCCATGTAGTCGGCCTGCACGCGATCCATCGAGGCTGCCGCCGTGGAGAGTCCGCGGAATATATTGCCCCCGCCAATCACGAGCGCAATCTCGCCGCCGAGGTCGCAAGCCTCCTTGATTTCATCGGCAAAGCTTTCGAGAACCGCGGCATCGATGCCATATCCGCTCTCTCCGGCAA
>JAAXXD010000101.1 GCA_013334655.1 Chlorobaculum sp.
CACTATCGCGCCCTTCGCGCCGACGGCAAATTTACCGACTGGGTCGAAGGCAAGGAGGTCTGCGGCGTCAAAGGCATGAATATCAAGGAGATAGAGGTGGTCGTCTCCCCGGTGGGCGGCGGCATTCTGAAGATTCCCGCAGAATCGTTCATCCCGAGCGAGGGCAAGGGCACCTTTGACATCGGCAAGTATGGCCCAGGCATCGTCTGCGCAAACATTCCCGGCGAGTGGGTCTTGACCTACCAGTGCCAGTACACCGGCTCCAAACCGGCGAGGCGTCGGCTCGAAGCGCTCTTCACCTCTGCGGAAAACCGCCCGGTCAAGGTCGAGTTCAACGGTTCCGTTGTCAATCCGGCAGCTCTGGAGTACAGCACCGGCGCGTGGGATACGAGCGGCTTGCGGAAAGCGAGGATCGGAACGGTGACGCTGCTGCCCGGCATGAACACGCTGAAGATCAGCAGGCCCGGCCCCTGGTCGCCACACATGAAAGAGTTCAGGCTGATTGCGGAGGTGGTGGATATTCCGGCAATCTCGTTCATTGGCAATCCTCCGCTGAACAAGAACAATATTTATGGCGCAGGCGTCATCATCAGCTGCAGTAACCCTCTTTCGGCGGATTATGAGTTCACCTTCACAGGGAAAAAGCCGACAACGTTAGTGCTTGAAGGCGTTTACACGGCAGCGGACAAGCGTCCTGTCGAGATTGTCATCAACCCCGATGACGCCAAGCCGCAAACCTTTTCCAACGTTCTTGCCACAGTTACTGGAAGCTGGTATAAAGACCGGCAAACGGTGGAAACAATCGGAGAGGTTGTCGTCCGTCCGGGCAAGAACACGCTCAAACTCACGAGAAAGGATGGGGCGATACCGCATATCCAGGAGTTCCGTCTGGTTTCGAAAGAGCCGTTCTTCGACTTCGATCCTGATGCTGACTGATCCCGGTTCGCAGCCTTGCCGGTAAACGGCAGGTAAGTGACTCATCGCTGAAGCTGGTGGCGCTCGAACTGTCGAAAGATGGTTCGAGCGCCATCGGTCACGGCATCGGGAGCGGGAATGCCATAGTAATAACGCAAATGGGCGATCCCAAAAATTCGAGACCGCCCATTCATTATCCATCTATCAACTATCAACCGTCACTTCGCCTTTTCAACGTGCGTCATGAATTCATCCGCTTCGATGAAACCGACAACGCGGTTGTCTTTCAGTTCGCTGCCTGATTTGTCGAAGAAGATCATGCCGGGAGGGCCGAAAAGGCCGAAGCGTTTCATCAGCGCTTTATCGTCCGCGCTGTTCGCGGTGACATCCACCTGCAACAGCGTGACATCGGCAAGCCCCTGCTGAACCTTCGCGTTGCTGAAGGTGAACTTCTCCATCTCTTTGCACGAAACGCACCAGTCTGCGTAGAAATCGAGCATCACCGGTTTGCCTGCCGAGGCTTTCAGCTCACGGTCGAGATCCTCGACGGTGCGGATTCTTTTGAACGCCAGCTTTGCGCTCTCGCCGCTGGACGCGGCTACGCCCGACGAAGCGCCGCGCAGGCCCGACAGGGGCTCAAGCGGGTTGCTGCTGCCCGACGCAGCTCCCACAAGTTCCATCACGCCGATGATAAAGAGCAAAAGGCCGATCATTCTGGTGAACTTGCCGCCGATGGTCATTTTATCGGGCTGGTGGCCGAACACTCCGGCGAACACTGCGCAGAGAATGCCGAGCGCTCCCCATGCGACCATCGATGCCTGCGGAGGCAATACCGGATTGACCATCCAGATAGCCACGGCGATCAGCATCAGTCCAAACACATACTTGACGCCGATCATCCATGCGCCAGCTTTCGGCAGAAGGCTGCCCGCCGAGAGACCGATCAGGAGCAGCGGTACGCTCATGCCCATCGCCATCGAGAAGAGCGCAAGGCCGCCAATCACCACATCCTTCGTCTGGCTGATGTAGACCAGCGTACCAGCCAGCGGCGCAGCGACGCAGGGGCCGACTATCAGGGCCGAGATGGCTCCCATGAAGAAGACGCCGACGAAGCGACCGCCCTTCAGATTGCCGGAGGTCTTGTTCAGCCTGGTCTGCAAGGATGAAGGCACCTGAAGCTGGTAGACGTCGAACATCGAGAGCGAAAGGCCAAAGAGCAGCAAGCTGAACGTCACGAGTACCCACGGCTTCTGAAGCGCACCGGCAAGCCCTTCGCCCGCGAGGCCAGCAGCCACGCCGAGCGAGGTGTAGACGAGTGCCATGCCGAGGCAATAGGCCACGGCCATGAGGAAGCTTTTCGCCTTGGTGCTCTCCCCTTCTCCGACGATGATCGAGGAGAGAATCGGCACCATCGGCAACACGCAGGGCGTGAAGGAGAGCAGGAGGCCGAAGAGGAGGAACGCCGCGGATACTTTCCACAGGCTGCCGCTTTCGAGGGTCGATTTGGCGAGCGACATGTCATCCTTGCCACCTTTTGGTGCGGCTTTCTCGGTGGTCGCCGCTGCTGTCGGCGCGGGTTCCGTGGCCGCTGGCTGCACTCCAGCCGATGCGCCAGCGTCCGTAACATCTGCCGCCGCCGCTCCCGTCTTCGACGGATCGAGCTTGAACGACCGGCTCATCGGCGGATAGCACAACCCGTCCTCGGAGCATCCCTGATACTCGACGTTCAGCGTGAATGGCCCGGTAGCCTGTTTGATCGGGATATTGACATGCAGGGCGTTATGATAGATCACCTGTTTTTCGCCGGACGTGGGATCGGTGAAGAGAATGCCTTCGGGAAACTCCGGCTTGCCGAGGGTCGCCTTGCCGCTCGTGACGCTCACCTTCACCTGGTCACGATAGAGCTTGTACGATTTGGCGATCTTCCAGTGCAGGGCGATGGAGTTGTTGCCGGTCAGCTCGGCACTCGGCACGAATGCCTGTTCCGGATCGAGAAAGTCCGCAGCCATGCCGGTGACGCTTCTCAAGAGCAGCACGAACAGCATCGCGACCGTCGTGATGTAACTTCTGGGGGTTCGTTGTTTTATCATGTTTTTTTCAGCGTTGATTCAATGGTTGTAATGCAATTTACCCGCCTGATCGACAGCGAGGAACATGAATCCGGAATCTTTCAGATAACTCAGTCCCTCCGCCTCCAGAAGCATGGTGATCGTGGTGACGCTGCCCGCCGTGGTGGCGAGCGGCGCGAGTACCGAGACCGAGCGCCAGAAGGTTACCGGAAATCCCGTGACGGGATTGAGAATGTGACAGTACCGACGCCCCTCCAGCTCGAAAAAACGTTCGTAATCCCCGCTGGTGGCAATCGCACCTGAACTCACCGGAATGGAGGCGATCATGCCGCCGGAGTTGCGCGGATCGCGGATGCCGATGGTCCAGGGTTCACCCTCGGGTTTTGGCCCGATGATCCTGATATCTCCGGCGAGATTGACGTAACCGTGCCGGGCACCGTGATCAGCGAGTACTTCAGCGGCGGCATCGGCGGCGTACTCCTTGCCGATGCCGCCGAAATCAAGCTGCATCCCCTCTTCAGGCAGCCGGAAGGCGCTCTCCATCCGCTCGACGCGATTCCATCCGACCAGCTTCAGGAGCGTGAGCAGCGCCTCCTGCGAAGGAACTTCAGCCTTGTCGAAATTCCACGCTTTTCGCAGCACTCCCGAAGTCACGTCGAACAACCCGGCGCTGCTTCGGTAAAGCGCTTCAGAGTAATCGAGCAGCGCGCGGGTCTCCTCGTCACACTCCCGCCACTCCTTTCCGGCTGATGCGTTGATGAGCGACACCACGCTGTCAGGCCGGTATCGGGAGTACTTCCGCTCGATCCTGCTGACCTCTTTGATGCCATGCGCTGCGAGTTTTCTGGCATCTTTTTTTCCCAGGCCGGCAAGAAGTATCTCGCATCCGCCGCCCATCGCCTTGAATTCAAATCTGTGCATATGAGCGGCAAATTACATCAATAGAGGCTTATTTCCATTCTACGCCAGGCTCAGATCTTGCGCGACAGGCCGACCTGAATCGCGCTCATGTTGAAGGTCGGAATGCCCGGATCGCCTTTGCCGTTGATCCCCCAGTTGTAGCGCTGCTCGGAGTGTTCGTACTTTACGTCAGCCGTCCAGCTTCGGCCAAGCTCTTTGCGGACCTTGACGCCGTAACTGAATGCGCCAAAAGCCGATAGCCGCTGATCCTCTGAATAAAAATCCATGCCGGTCGTTGGAGTTGCCACCAGCGGATCGTTACCGGTCGGCACGTAAAAATCGGCGGCGCATTGCGAGTAGTAGCGGAGATTTGGCGTGATCTCCCAGCCGTGCGCGAGCGGCTGCACATATTCGGCATCGAAGGTGTGCGACTTGATGCCAAAGGTGTCGGTGTAAAAGCGATAAGAGAGATGCGCCGTACCATTCGGCCCGTCGAAGTGGTGGTTCCAGCGGCTCATGAAGGTGAACATGTTCCGGTGTCCGGGCCGCCAGTCAGGGGCCTTGTACGGATCGGTGTAATAGCCGTCGCCATGCGTGAAGGTCATGGTCAACTGCATGATGTCGTTCTGCGACATAACCTGCGTCACGCCAAACAGTCCCGACGCCACGCGCTTCCGGCCAGGCGTGTCGATCTGCTTCGACTTCACGACATTTGGTTTGCCGAGATCGATCGTGTCGCTGTTGTATGCAGCGCCGAGGCTGAAGGTGGTGTTCTTGTTTTCGGTCGATAAAGTACCGTTCATCGAGACGCCGCGTGAAATGTAGTCGGTCTCCTGTGAATAGCTCGTGCCGAGAGTGAGGGTACCTCTCGAAAAGTAGCGGGTCACGTTCAAGTCACCGGCATGACGCAGATCTCCCGACGCGCTGGAGGTTGTATCCTTTTTTTCGTCGGATGGAAATCCCCAGCCGTGATAGGCCGGAGATGCGCCGGTGACTGAATCTTCGATGAAAGTCGCCGCGATCGACCACTTGCCGGCAATCGGCACCATTCCCATGAACGATAGCGCATTCACCGTCATTCGATCCTTCGACATCCCTGCCGTCAGATCGGTATCTCCCGTCTGGCTGTCGTGATAGTTCAGATATTTCATGCTGACGACTGCCTGTTCGGGAGCCGCATCGGCCAATGCGTTTTTCGCGGACGGCAGCAGCATGGCGGCGCTGGCGAGCAGAGCGCCAAATACTCTGGATTTTTTGCTGGTATTCTTTACCGGAACAGATTCCATAAGCTTCAACTCGTTAAGTAATTATATCGATACTTCTTACTCAGTTGCATCCGCATCCGCCGCCACCGATGCCCGCGCCTCCCGATGAGGCCTCCTTGCTGCTGTAGATATGTTCGGTGTAACCAGTATCGAGCCTGTCGCCCTCGAAGGTCATTTCAGGCTTGGCCAGGTTCTGTTTTTCCCAGGGCTGGACACTCGAACATCCGGAAAGTCCGTACATGATTATCGTGGCAAAGAGTGGCCATATTTTCACAACTAATTTTTTTACCATCAGTTACCCCCAAGCGCACTCAGAATCTGCTTTTCCATCTCCTCCTTGTCGGCAGGCTTGAAGCCGAGATGCACTGACAGAATCTTTCCGCTCTTGTCAATCAGGAAGCTGGTCGGCATTCCTTTTACGCCAAACGATTTGGGAGTCTGCCCTTTCGAGTCGAAAGCGACAGTGAAATTTGCCGGATTCTGGGCAAGAAACTTCATGGCGTCATCGTTTCTGGCATCGAGATTGACGGCAACAACCTTGAATCCCTTGGCGCTGTACTTGGCCTGCATCTCGTTCATCCACGGGAACGACTGACGGCATGGCCCGCACCAGGAGGCCCAGAAATCGAGATAAACCACCGAACCGGCAG
>JAAXXD010000028.1 GCA_013334655.1 Chlorobaculum sp.
GGCGTCCGCGCCCGAGGGCAGGGTGAGCCAGATGTAGAAGCCTCCGCGCGGTTCGTTCCAGCGGACGTACTCCGGCAGGTGCTTGCGGAGCGTTCCCGCCATGCAGGCGGCGCGGCGTTTGTACTCCTCGCGCACGCTCGCGATGTAGCCGTCGATCTTGCCGGAGCGGATGAAGGCGTCGGCGATCACCTGCGAAAAGCTTGGCGAGCAGGCGTCGGCGGATTGCTTGATCAGCTCGCACTTTTCGTAAATCGCGGGCGGGGCGAGCAGCCAGCCGAGGCGCAGGCCGGGGCCGAGAATCTTGGAGAAGGAACCCATGTAGCAGATGTCGATTCCTTCCGGGTCGAGCGCCTTGATCGGCTTCAGCCGCTCGCGATCTTCCTCGCTGAACCAGAGGTCGCCGTAAGCGTCGTCCTCGATGAGCGGAATGTCGCGCCCCTGCAACGCCTCGACCAGCTCCAGCTTGCGCTCCGAGGTGTAGAGCATCCCCGCCGGGTTGTGAAAATATGGCGTGATGTAGAGGAACTTCGCCGGGTCAGGCCGGGCGGCCTCTTCGCGCAGCATGGCGATGTCGAGGCCCTCCTCGTCCACCGGAATCGAGACGATCTCCGCCCCGGCGGAGCGGAACGCCGCGATGGCCCCGATGAAGCAGGGGTACTCGGTGAGCACCCGGTCGCCGGGATCGACGAAGGCTTTGGCAACGATGCTCAACCCCTGCTGCGAGCCGGTGGTGATCATGAGCCGGTTGCTTTTGACCGGCAGCCCCTTGCGTTCGAGGAAGCTGGAGAGCGATTCGAGCAGCGACGGCAGGCCGGGCGTGGGGCCGTACTGAAAGGCCGCCTGCTTCGACTTCAGGTCGAGGCCGCGAAACAGCTCCTCGACCTCATCGACCGGAAACAGCTCGTTGCCCGGCATCCCTCCGGCGAACGAGATGATGTCAGGCCGGGAGGCAAGGCTCATCAGCTCCCTGATGGCCGATGAGCGAAGCGCGGAAACCGAAGCAGAAAATCGTGGCATTGGTGTTGTTTTGTGTTCTCTTCAGGATGGCTTCAGCCGTCCGGATATTCAAACCTCTTGCATTCACATTGCCCCGGGTTTAAACCCGGGGGATGGATGCAGCGATAAAAAAAACTTGGGCTTCAGCCCAACTCCCAAATTTCAGGGCTCATCAGACAAAGATATTGGGCTGAAGCCCGGAGAATAAATGATCCTCCGTAACCCCCGGCTGAAGCCGGGGGCAACTGAAGAAAGAGAATCGAGATAATTCTCAACCTTCATTGCCTCTGATTCGGCTATCGTCTGGTTCCTTTTTCGTCCTTTAAGTCCCTTTCGACCTTCCCCTCAAATCTGATACACATCACCCGTCTTCAGCAGCTCCATCTTGTGCAATTGCAGCACCTCGATGGCTTTCTTCGGCGAGTCGGTGCGGATGACCGCCGTGGCCCGGTCGTCGCCGCTGGCGAAGGCGTACATGTATTCGATGGAGATGCCGTTGTCAGTGAGAATCTGCAAGGCGTGATGCAGCGCGCCCGGCTTGTTGCGCATGACGATGCCGATGACGTCGGTGATCTTGACCGCGAAGCCGCGCTCTTTGAGCACCTTTTCAGCCAGTTCGGGCTTGCCGGTGATGACGCGCAGGATGCCGAAATCGGTGGTGTCGGCGATGCTGAAGGCCGAGATGTTGATGTCGTTGTCGGCCAGAATGCCGGTCAGTTCGGTGAGCCGCCCGGCGCGGTTTTCGAGAAACACCGAGAGTTGCCTGATGATCATGGAGTCCTCCCTTTATTTGAGTTTCCGTTTGTCAACCACGCGCTGCGCCTTGCCCATGCTGCGCTCGATGGTGCCCGGCTCGACCAGTCGCACGCTGGCGTGCAGGCCGAGAAGGCTGGTCAGGTTGCCGCTGATGCGCTTGCGAAGTCCTTCCAGCTCCTTCACCTCGTCGGAGAAAAACTGCTCCTCGACTTCGACCTGGATTTCAAGCGTGTCGAGGTTGTTTTCGCGATCCACCACGAGCAGATAGTGCGGCTTCGTTTCGCTCATTTCGAGCAGCACCGATTCGACCTGCGACGGGAAGACGTTCACGCCGCGAATGATGAGCATGTCGTCCGAACGGCCCACGCACTTTTCCATTCTGACGAGCGTGCGTCCGCACTCGCAGGTCTCGACGTGCAGGCGGGTGAGGTCGCGCGTGCGGTAGCGCAGGAGCGGCATCGCCTCTTTGGTGACGGTGGTGAAGACCAGCTCGCCGAGCGTGCCGTAGGGCAGCACTTCGCAGGTTTCGGGATCGATGATCTCGGGGATGAAGTGATCCTCGAAGACGTGCATTCCGTGCTGGAAACCGCACTCCATCGAGACGCCGGGGCCGATCACTTCGGAGAGGCCGTAGATGTCGTACGCTTTGAGGCCGAGCAGTTGCTGGATCTGCGTGCGCATCTCCTCGGTCCACGGCTCCGCGCCGAAGATGCCCGCCTTGAGCTTGATCTTCGAGCGGTCGAGCTTCTCCTCGGCAATCGCCTCGCCGAGGTAGGCCGCGTAGGAGGGGGTGCAGGCGATGGCTGTCGAGCCGAAATCCTCCAGAAGCTGAAGCTGCTTTTTGGTGTTGCCGCCGGAGATCGGGATGACCGACGCGCCGATCTTCTCCGCGCCGTAGTGCAGGCCGAGGCCGCCGGTGAAGAGGCCGTAGCCGTAAGCCACCTGGATGATATCGTCGCGCGTGACGCCCGCCATCGTGAGCGAGCGGGCCACCACCTCCGACCACATCAGGATGTCGTTGTGCGTGTAGCCAACCACGGTCGATTTGCCGGTGGTGCCGCTGGAGGCGTGCAGCCTCACCACGTCGTGCTGGGGCACGGCGAAGAGGCCGAAGGGGTAGTTATCGCGCAAGTCCTGCTTGGTGGTGAAGGGGAGCTTCTTGAGGTCTTCGACCGAACGGATGTCGCCCGGCTCGATGCCCATCTCCTGAAGCTTGTTGCGGTAGAAGGGCACGTTGAAGTAGATGCGCTCCACCATGTCACGCAGGCGCTCGCCTTGCAGTTCGGTAAGCCGCTGGCGATCCATGCACTCGTGATACTCGTTCCAGATCATGAGGTGGTTTGGTTAGCGTTGGATAAAGTGAGTCCCTTGCGGAATGCCCGGATGTTGATTTCGACGATCTCCCATCCTTTCGCGCCGAAGAGCGCTTCGATGCCCGCTTCGAGGCGCTCCGGTTCGAGGCCGGTGAAGGGGGCCGCCGCGCCGAGCATCACCATGTTCGAGGCCCTCGCGCTTCCCGCCTCGCGGGCGAGCTGTTCGGCGGGCACGAGCAGCGGCTGGACGGCGGAGCGGAGCGCCTTGATGATTCGCTCCACCGGCGGATAGCCCTGCACGTTCACGAAGGGGTCGGTCGAGGTGACGACGTGGCCCTCCGGCGCGAGCCACGGCAGGTAGCGCAGCGATTCGAGCGGTTCGACCGAGAGGATGAGGTCAGCCGTGCCGTGGGCGATCAGGTCGGCGAAAAGCTCGCGGTCGGAGATGCGCAGGTGCGACTGCACCGCTCCGCCGCGCTGGCTCATGCCATGCACCTCGGCCTGGCGGATGACCAGCCCCGCGTCGAGCGCCGCCCAGTCGATGACCGCCGCGATGCTGAGGATGCCCTGACCGCCGACTCCGGCGAGAATGATGTTCTTTTCCATGGCCGCTTACTCCCCCTTCGCCGTCGCGCGGCGCTTTTTCCTTGCGGCGGTCTCGATGCACTCTCGCCGGGCGATCACCACCGACACGCCGTCGTAGGCGAACTCCTCGCGCAAGACGGCGATATTCTCGTCGAGATGCTGCTTGAGCGGCGTGATGGCGCGGATGTGCGCCTCCTCGACGCCGAGGCCCCGGCAGATTCGCTCCAGCTTCGAGCCGGAGGCCGACGAGCACTGCCCGCCGGTCATGGCGGTGGTATCGTTGTCGGCGATGATCACCGTGATTGGCGAGCGGTCGTTCACCGCGTCGAGCAGGCCGGTCATGCCGGAGTGGGCGAAGGTCGAGTCGCCGATAACGCAGACAGCGGGACGAAGCCCCGCATCGGCGGCCCCTTTGGCCATCGTGATCGAAGCGCCCATATCGACGCAGGTATGGATGGCGCTGAAGGGCGAGAGCGCCCCGAGCGTGTAACAGCCGATGTCCGAAAAGAGGTGGTGCTCCGCCTGCTCGCGCATGACCGTGTTGATCGCCTCGAACATGTCGCGGTGGCCGCAAGCCCGGCAAAGCTCCGGCGGACGGTTGATGACGATCTCCGGCACGGCGGTGGTTTCGGCGGGTGTCGCGCCGAGCGCCGAAGCCACGAGGTCGGTGGTCAGCTCGCCGTCACGCGGCAAAGCGCCGTCCATGCGTCCCCGAATTTTCGGCGAACCGAAGTAGCCCCGGAACAACTCCTCGTACACCGGATAGCCCTCCTCGACCACGAGCACCTCGTCGCAGGTGGCGAAAAGCTCGTCGATCTTCTGGCGCGGCGGCGGATACTGCCCCACCTTGAGCACGCGGCAACCGAGACCGTGCATCCGCCGCGCCTCCATGACGTAGTTGAAGCCGATGCCGAAGGCGATGACGCCAAGCGTGCCGGAGCCTTCGACCGTGCGGTTCAGGAACGACGACTCCGAGAGCGCTTCGAGCTTCGGCTGGAGTTCGAGCAGGTGGCGATACTGCACGCGAGCGTTGTGCGGCATGAGCACGAAGCGCTCCGGCGCGTACTCGGCATGGAGCGGGTTCTGCGCCACCGCGTCCCGCCGCTCGACGCCCGCGCGGGAGTGCGACAGGCGCGTCGTCATGCGCACGATCACCGGCAACCGCACCGATTCGGACAGCTCGAAAGCGTGAAACATGGCATCGTACAGCTCCTGCTGCGACGCCGGTTCGAGCACCGGCACCATCGCGAAACGCCCGTAAACCCGGCTGTCCTGCTCGTTCTGCGACGAGTGCATCGACGGATCGTCCGCCACGGCAAGCACCAGCCCGCCGTTCACGCCGGTGATGGCCGAGTTGATGAAGGCATCCGCCGCCACGTTCAGCCCCACATGCTTCATGCAGACAAGGCTCCGCTTTCCGGCGTACGCCATGCCGAGCGCAGCTTCGTAAGCGGTTTTCTCGTTCGACGACCACGAAGAGCGGACGCCACTTTCGCGAGCGAGCGCGGAGCGCTGTATGTATTCAGTAATTTCGGTGGATGGAGTGCCGGGATAGGCATAGACGCCGGAAATCCCGGCATCGAGAGCGCCCTGGGCAACAGCCTCGGCGCCAAGAAGAAGTAAACGACTGCGATTCATCTGCGAATTCAAACTTGATCAATCGCTAAAGATCAGAAAAATTTGAAACAAAGCGAGAGAGAAAAAGATCGGGCGCGGATTGTCGGGGTCGGTGATGGCCTGTAGGGGCGATTCGCGAACCGCCCCTACGAAATGCCGACACGAAATCAGAGAGACGTTGCATTTGTAGGGACGGCTCTTGTGGCCGCCCTTCCTCCGGCGAACCGCGCTCCCGGTAGTGGAATCCCCGTGATTTCGGTATCTTGCAGACGCGCCGGTCTCTTTTTCAATGACAGAAAAACGGACATCCTCTATGCCTGACAATCCTCACCGTATCAAAATACTCATAGCGTCTCCGTCCGACGTAAAGGATGAACGGAAAGCTGCCATCGAGGTTGTCCGAAGTTGGAATGCCGTGAATAAAGGTGTTGTGCTTGAAGCTGTTGACTGGGAGACCTATGCAGCTCCTGAAAGCGCCGGTGAAGCGCAGGAGAAAATCAACAAGCAGATTGTAGATAGATGCGATTGTGCCGTCGGGATTTTCTGGACGCGCATTGGCACTCCGACAAAAGTTGCGCCCGGCGGGGCTGTCGAGGAGTTGCAACGGCTTGATGGAATGGGGCGAAAGACAATGGTCTATTTTTCGAATGCGAAAGTTCCGCGAACCGATATGGATTACGGACAGCTCCAGCAGGTCGATGAATACAGAAAAAAGCGGGAAAAAGATTCCTTTTGCTGGAGTTACGATACGGTTAACGATTTCGAGAAAGAGTTTCTCCGTCATCTTGGAATCCAGATTCCTCGATGGTTTCCAGAACTGTTTTCATTCGAAGACTCGGAAAAAAGAGAATTATCTCTTCCCGTCTTCACCGACCTCGACCGGCGTTATCGCTCTACTTTGACGGAGGAGTTGAACAAGATCAGGTTGCTTGGGTCGCCTGCAATTCAGAATGTGCAGGTGGGGCTTGACGATACGTTTGTGCCGTTGCGGATTTCGCATACGTGGAAAACCGATGATCGGTTCAGCAAGAAAATGCGCGAGGAGGTCATGCAGGAGGAGATGCGGATGCATTCACCCGATGAGCTGATGCGGCGGGTGTTTCCGGCTTATCGCCTGTTGCTGGTGATCGGCGATCCGGGGGCGGGCAAGACCACGCTGCTGAAGTATTATGCGTTGTGCTGTTTGCAGGAGAAACCGGAGCGGCTGTTCGGCGATGCAGGGCGGGTCAGGGCGTTTTACCTGCCGCTCAGGGAGCTGAAGCTCGATGACAACCGGCAGTTTCGATCTTTGCCGGAGCAGCTTGCGCTCTGGGCGGCGGCGCGAGCCAATGCCATCGAGGCGTCGGTTTTCGACGAGTGGCTGCGCAACGCCGGTGGCGTGAAATCGCTGGTGCTGCTCGACGGGCTTGACGAAATCAGCGATCTCGAACTGCGCAAGGCGGCGTGCCAGTGGATCGACCGCCAGCACGCGGGATTTCCCGAGGCTTTCTTTGTCGTAACCTCCCGATTGACCGGTTATCGCAAAACCGAAGGCGTCGAGCTGGCGGCTGACCATATTCGCGCCGATGTGATGGATTTCACGGCGAAGCAGCAGGAGGAGTTTCTGTCGAAATGGTTTAAAGCAGCGTATTGCCGAGAGTTACCATCGGACGGCATGAATGCTGAAGAGTGGAAGATAAAGCAGGAAACAGCGGCTGAAGAGCGGACGCGAACGATTGTCGAGTACCTCGCCAAGCCGGAAAACCGTGGCTTGCGCGAGCTTGCCGCCGTGCCGATGATGTTGCAGATCATGGCGATTCTGTGGAAGGAGCGGGAGTTTCTGCCGGGCAACCGGGTGAAGCTCTACGGCGCGGCGCTCGATTACCTGCTGGAGTACCGGGATGACCGCCGCAAGATTCCGCCGCTGCTGCCCGCCGACAAGGCGCGTCTGGTGCTCGCTCCGGCGGCCTTGTGGATGCAGGAGGAGCTTGAGGCCGACGAGGCCGAGTGTTCGGCGATGCACACGGAGATGCAGAAGGCGCTTTCGACGCTCGATCATCCTCCGTCGGCGGAAGCCTTCTGCAAGAACCTCATCGACCGGGCGGGCCTGCTGGTCGGGTACGGAGACGCGCGAAAGGAGTATCTCTTCCGGCACAAAACCTTCCGAGAGTATCTCGCCGGAAGTCAGCTCACCGAAAAGATCAAGCGCAACTCAGGGATGATCGCGCCGCTGGTGGCGCACTTCGGCGAAGACTGGTGGAACGAGCCGCTCACCTTCTTCATGGCCCAGGCTGATGCTGCGATGTTTGACAAGTTCATGGAGGCTCTGTTTGACTCGGAGGTCAGCGCTGAATTTACCCAGAAGCAGCAAGCACTGTTACAGACCATCATTGCAGAAGCGCCTCAGAAAACAATCGAGGCATTGTGCAGGAAACTGCTTGATCTGGATACCACGGCCAATCGTCAACGGTATATACTTGATTGCCTAAAGAACATTGGTAAAGCAGACTTAACAGAATCGGTCGCCAAATTCCTAAAAGAAGGTATCGCTCTTAATCAAGAAATTGCTACGAAGGCTTATGGTATTTTTGATAGCTTATTTAGCCGATACGCTATTTCACCGCAACAGATAAATTTGTTGGCTAACCTCAGACTAAAAATATCCTCGAATATCATCCGCAATCCGTTCGAGTTCAACGCCCAATACATTCTGATTCCGGGCGGAAAATACATCTATTCGCGACCTCAGCCTAGAGGTACCGTTGTAACGGTGCCTGATCTCTGGTTCGCCAAATATCCGGTAACCAATCGGCAGTACCGCTCGTTTCTCGATTTCCTTAGAGAGAAACCATCGGAACAAGAAACATCCCTGACGGTGTATGAATACACACAGGCTTTGCAATGTCTTGCAAATTCACGAAATGAAATAATCAAAGGTTTCAATGAATACCAAGAGGCAGAGACAAATATCGACAGACTTTTTACCTCGTATTTTAACAACAACAGGAAGGTCAACAAGGACGATCAACCGGTGGTTGGAGTGAACTGGTTCGGTGCACGTGCTTACTGCCTCTGGCTGTCCATGCTCTCAGGCGAGGAATATCGTTTACCAAATGAACAGGAGTGGGAGTGGGCGGCAGGAGGCCGACGTGAAGAGGTGGGTAAGGTGCTGAAGGTGAAGGCGTATCCTTGGGGAGACAAACCTGAACCGACACCAAGCCATGCCAATTACAACGAAAATGAAGGGTTAACCACGCCAGTCGGGCGTTACCCAGACGGCGCGACCCCGGAAGGACTGTATGACATGGCGGGCAATGTGTGGGAGTGGATAGATAATCGGGATAATAAAAAAAATAACTGGGAAGCATTGCGTGGTGGTTCTTGGAACGACTCTCCTGTGAATTTGCGTTGCTTGGCTCGGATCAACGTACTTCCAGACATCAAGAGCAGCCTCCACTTCGGTTTTCGAGTTGTGCGCTCCGTACCAAAATCTTGATGCATAGCAGTAATCTCCCATCAACCAAACCACGCAACCATAAAACGCAACGCTATGCCAGCGCAGTCCAGGACAATCAGGATTCTCATTGCTTCGCCATCCGATGTGGCGGCGGAGCGGAAAGCGGCTGTCGAGGTTATCCGGGGCTGAGCAGCGCCGAACAGCGATGTCGTGCTGGTGCCGTCCATCAGCCCCGATTTTCGTCGTGCAATCACTCCATTTTCTTTTTTACCTTCGTGAGACAGCGCCCGGCGAGAAACAGAACATGAACCATTGAAGACGACGCACACCATCATTCATGGCGACAGCCGCCAGATGAACCTCCTGCCGGATCGATCCGTGCATCTGGTCATCACCTCCCCGCCCTACTGGCAGCTCAAGGACTACGGCACGGAGAACCAGATCGGCTTTCACGACAGCTATGAAAGTTACATCAACAACCTGAACCTCGTCTGGCGCGAGTGCGACCGGGTGCTCCATCCGGGTTGCCGCCTCTGCATCAACATCGGCGACCAGTTCGCCCGCTCGGTCTACTACGGGCGCTACAAAGTCATTCCCATCAGGACGGAGATCATCCGCTTCTGCGAAACCATCGGCTTCGACTACATGGGCGCGGTGATCTGGCAGAAGGTCACCACCACCAACACCACCGGCGGCGCGACCATCATGGGCAGCTTTCCCTACCCGCGCAACGGCATTCTCAAGCTCGATTACGAGTTCATCCTCATCTTCAAAAAGCAGGGAACCGCGCCGAAGCCGACGCCCGAACAGAAAGAGCGCTCCGCCATGACCAAGGAGGAGTAGAACGCCTATTTCGCGGGCCACTGGAATTTCGCGGGGGCGAAGCAGGACGGCCATATCGCCATGTTTCCCGAAGAGTTGCCGTCGCGGCTCATCAAGATGTTCGCCTTCTCGGGCGACACGGTGCTCGACCCCTTCATGGGCAGCGGCACGACCTCGCTCGCGGCGAAAAATCTCGGACGCAACTCGGTTGGCTACGAAATCAACGCCAAGTTCATCGACATCGCCAGAGTCAAGCTCAACGCGCAGCAGCAGGATCTGGCCGGAACCGAGTTTCACTTCCGCGAAGATCATCTGCAAGGCAACATCGCCGACATGCTCGACACCTTGCCCTACCTCTACGAAGACCCGCACAAGCTCGACAAAAA
The DNA here is from genome assembly GCA_013334655.1 of Chlorobaculum sp. Taxonomy (GTDB): domain Bacteria; phylum Bacteroidota; class Chlorobiia; order Chlorobiales; family Chlorobiaceae; genus Chlorobaculum. The sequence continues at coordinate 9,912 of JAAXXD010000028.1, forward strand.
GGTCGATCCGCGAAAGCTGACCTTCGGTTCGCGAATCGATCACCGGAACGGAGCGCAGCGCGAGGAGTTCTTCACGGTCAGCGACATTCTGACTCCCGAACGGATTCGTCTCTCCAATGGTCTGCTCGTCCGTCTGATCGGCATCAGGGCAGAGTCTGAAAAAAAGGAGATGGCCATGCGCTTTCTCGCGGAAAAGGTCAGAGGAAAGAAGGTGTTTATGAAGTACGAGACTATCAAACACGACGAGCAGCGTAATTTGCTTTGCTACCTCTACCTCGAAAACCGCACCTTTGTCAATGCTCATCTCATCAAAAGTGGCTTTGTGGGGATCGACGAGAGCTATGAGTATAAATACAGGGAAAAATTCTTAACGCTAACCGCGCAAATCGATAGCTAAAGAGTGGATTCTCAACAGCGCGATGAATCGCTTTCAGCTCAACTTCAAAAAAAACGTTGGGCCGACCTCTGAATCGATCAGGAAATGCTCGCCGAAAAACCTTGAAGAGTGGCGTGACTATTATTACTCGCACGTCAGACCGGAAGAGCATATCGCTGAACTTGGCAAACGACTGTATGTGAAAATAACGGAAGTGATTCAGTCCGAAGTGGCCGAGGTTACTGAGGAGGATTGTGTTCAGTACATGAAACAACTGGTCATTGACAGGACGTATGATGGCTATGTGACTGAAATTCAGACTGTTTACGGTCAGTTACAGCATCTACTTGGCGTGAAAATCGAATCAGCGCCGGATGAGTGGGATCGCCTGTACAATGTTGACTTTTTCATCAGCGTCAATCAACAGTATATCGGTTTACAGATCAAGCCGGTCACTTTTGGCAGCGGTGCGTCACAGCTTCCGGAGATTTTCAAGGAGAAATCGATTCAGGAAGAGACGCACAAGGCATTCCGAGAAAAATTCGGTGGGCAGGTTTTCTATGTTTACTCCGCCAAAGCCGGAGAGAAAAAAAAGATTTGCAATCCCGAAGTCATCGGTGAAATCGAATCGGAGATAAAGCGTCTGTCGTGAGCATTTCCTGAAAATCGAATCAGATAGAAACCCACCTTTTAATGATGCGGACGGTCAAGGAGTCGCCGACCTGCACGACGTTGGCTTCCATGCGATTGTCGAGGCCGAGCACTTCGGTGCGGAAGAGCGGCACCCTTATGTTATGGACAACGTTTGATTTCTTGCGAGCGATGTGGTATCCTTACGGGTAATACGTAATACCGGAGAGCAAAATGAAAGTGACAACCAAAGGACAGGTGACGATACCTGTTGACATAAGGAAAAAGTTAGGGATAGCCCCGGATACAGAAGTCGATTTTGTGCAGGAGGGGGATCGCGTCATTTTGGTAAAACGGAAAAATGCCGCGCCCGCGAGCCGCACGTTTAAAAAGCTGCGAGGGGTTGCGACGGTCAAGATGACTACGGACGAAATCATGGCGCTTACCAGAGAGGTATGAACGGGCTGCTTGTCGATTCCAATATCATCCTCGATCTTTTTCTCGATGATCCTGTTTGGGCCGACTGGTCGGAATCCGCTCTTGCTGAATATGCTGTCCACACCCCTTTATTCATCAATCCAGTCATCTATTCCGAAATTTCCATCGGCTTTAACAAGATCGAGGAGCTGGAGGCAGCGTTATCGAAAAGTGGATTGCCGATGCTGGATATTCCCAAGGAGGCCCTGTTTCTCGCTGGCAAAGCGTTTCTCAACTACCGAAAGCACAAAGGCGAAAAGCGCTCCCCGTTGCCTGACTTTTTTATCGGAGCACATGCCGCAGTCTCTGGTCTCGAATTGATCACAAGAGATAAAAACAGGTATCAAACCTACTTCCCGACAGTCAGAATCATCGCTCCTGAATAAAAGCAGTTCATTCCGCCGTCACCGCTCCCTCCTTCTTCCTGAACTCGATCGCGAGCCACTTCTCCTCGTATCCGGCGTGGGCGACTTTCATGCCGGCGAGGAAGGTTGGCAGCACGACGCCTTTCTGGTAGTTGCCGATGCGGACGGTCAGTGAGTCGCCGACCTGCACGACGTTGGCTTCCATGCGGTTGTCGAAAACGAAGGGCAGACGCAGCTTCATGACGTAGTGGCCCTCGCCGAGCTTGACGATCTCCGTATGCTCCTCGTGGTAGAAGATGTCGAGCGGGTTGCGGTCGCCGTACACGGTCTCTCCGACGAGTTTGAGCATGTCGAGACCCAGCACTTCGCTGCGAAAGAGCGGCACCTGGGTGATGGGAATCGGCGCGAATGAGGATTCGATCTCTGCGATGTACTTCTTCTGAATCTCCTTCCACCCTTTGAAGTACTGGCCGTCAACATCATCCATATAGACGCGGTTGATGACGATCTGATCAACCGTGATGTTGTAGAGGTTCAGGTAGGTGAGTGCTCGCATCGACTCCTTGATGACCATCTTTTCCGGGTTCATGACGAGCCGCACGGTGGTTTTGGAGCCGTCCGAGAGCAGGCCGATGATGCCGTCGATGGATGAAAAGAGGTGATCGACCTGATCATAGACCTCTGTGTCGGGCACGAAATCGTGCAGCTTGCCGATGCGCTTCGAGAGCGGGCGGATCATCGGCTTGACGACGTATTTTTCAAGGTTGCGCATGAGCTTGAGCATCCAGCCGAAGGTCTCGGGAATCGAGAGCAGGCGAAGCGTTTCGCCGGTGGGGGCGCAGTCCACCACGAGCAGGTCGTACTCGTTCGAGTCGTTGTAACGCTTGATGTAGGAGAGCGAGAACAGCTCCTCCATGCCCGGTAATACACCCATCTCCTCGACGTAAATTCCCTCGATGCCCTGCACCTGCATCAAATGAGCGAAGTGCTCGCGCACCACCTCCCAGTTGAGCGAGAGGTCGCCGTACACGCTCACCTCCTGGCCCCAGAGGTTTTCGGCCACCTTCACCGGCGACGGGCCGAGTTCGATGTCGAAAGAGTCGCCGAGGCTGTGCGCCGGATCGGTCGAGATGACCAGCGTTTTGTATCCGAGCGAGGCCGCCCGTACAGCGGTCGCTGCCGCGACGGAGGTTTTGCCAACGCCGCCTTTGCCGGTGAATACAATGTTTCTCATGACGCCACCTTTGGAGAAATGGTTTTTTCGCCAGGGTACTGCCGTAAAGAAGAGAACCGAATCGCCGGGCTGATAATTTCAGATTTACGTGATGGCGGCTGGCGCTGGAAAGGTTGTCCTCAACATAATCCAGACCCGTCTTCGATTGTCAATTTGCGCGAAAAAACTTCATGGATTACATCGTACAGCATTACGTCACCTTCTTTCGTGTCGAGTCACGAGAAACGATGCTCCTGATAAAATCCATCAGCGGTATTTACGATCAGCAGTGCATCGACGAGCACCGCATCCGGGTACTTGCCGAGGATAAGCGATATAATCAGCATGAGTTCGGGTACGCATAGCATTACCCGGAGGTGTCAGGCCAATCAGCCGTTCGCCGTGATTTTTCGCAAGCACTTTACAGGGGATTCGAAATGTTTATATTCACACGAGCCGGATGGGGCCGCTGAAGCCGGTCACCGTCCCGAATACCATTTTCAACGCACACTTTTATTACTTACGACCATGTTCGACCCTGAAAAAGATCGCCTGCACGCCATCAACCACCGACTGGATCAGTTACGGGGGTATCTTTGACATCGATGAGCGTAAAGAAAAAGTAAGCGACCTGGAGAAAATCTCGGCGGCGCCGGACTTCTGGAACGACCAGAAGGCGGCCAACGCCCTGCTCAAAGAGTTGAAGGATCACAAATCCTGGACGGAGGAGTTCGACCGCATCAGCACCGAGGCGCATAATGCCGGCGAGGAGATCGAGATCGCCATCGAGCTTGAGGATGAATCGCTCGTCACCGACCTCGACGCCACGATCGCACGAATCGAAGAGGAGATCGCCGCGTTGGAGTTCCGCAACATGCTCTCCGGCAAGGACGACGCGGGCAACGCCATGATCATCATCCATGCGGGCGCAGGCGGCACCGAGGCGCAGGACTGGGCCGAGATGCTCTACCGCATGTACATGCGCTGGGCCGAGCGCAAAGGGTTCAAGGTCTTCACCGATGACTACCAGGAGGGAGACGGCGCGGGCATCAAGAGCGCAACGCTCGAAATTATCGGCCCTTACGCATACGGTTACCTCAAGGCCGAGAACGGCGTACACCGGCTCGTCAGGGTTTCGCCCTACGACTCGAACGCCCGTCGCCACACCTCGTTCGCCAGCGTCTTCACCTATCCCGAAGCTCCGCCGGATGTCGAGATCGAAGTCCGCAAGGAGGACCTCGAACTCTCCACCTTCCGCAGCGGCGGCAAGGGGGGCCAGAACGTCAACAAGGTTGAAACCGCCGTGCGCATCAAGCATATTCCGTCGGGCATCGTGGTGGGTTGCCAGGAGGAGCGCTCGCAGTTCCAGAATCGAGAACGCGCCATGAAGATGCTCATGGCCCAGCTCTACCAGCGCAAGCGCGAGGAAGAGGAGGCGCAGAAACGGGAGATCGAGGGCAAGAAGAAAAAGATCGAATGGGGAAGCCAGATTCGCAGTTACGTGCTCGACGACCGGCGCATCAAGGATCACCGCACCAACTACGAGCGGTTTGACGTAGAAAACGTGCTCGACGGCGACCTCGACGAATACATCAAACGCTACCTCTCAGAATTCGGCGACTGACCGGAAAGATCATGAGCGAGAGGACAAGCGGCACGCTCCGGTTCGGCATCGTCACCGACATTCATTACAACCCCGAAACCGAGACTGGCAACCAGACGGAAGCCGGTCTCGAACGGTGCATCGAAGCGTGGCAACGAGCGGGCGCGGAGTTCGTCATCCAGCTCGGCGACCTCATCAGCCGCGAAGGCCCCGAAGCCGAGGCCGACCTCATCGCCGCGCGCAACATGCTCGCCCGCTTCCCCGGCAAGGTCTATCACGTAGCCGGTAACCACTGCCTTGCCGTGCCGCCCGAACGCTACAAAGCGATCATGGGCCTCGACAGCCTCTACTACACCTTCAGCCCGCACGGCACCCGCTTCATCGCGCTCGACGGCATGGATGTCTCCGCCATCAACGAACCGCAAACCGAAGCCGACCGGCATCTCCTCGCCTGGTACCGAGATATCGTAAAAGCCCCCTTCTACTGCGGAGCCATCGGCGCCCGCCAGCTCGAATGGCTCGTGAAGGAACTCGACCTCGCCCTGAAAAACGAAGAACCGGTCATCATCCTCAGCCACCTCCCGCTCCTCGAAGAAACCACCGACGAAAAACACGGCCTGTTATGGAACCACGAAGAGGTCGTCGCTATTTTGTTGCGCTATCCGAATGTGAGAGCCTGCCTGAGCGGACACTATCACTCCGCCGCGAAAGCGGTGCGGGGCGGGATTGAGTTTTTGGTGGTGGAGACGTTTGGGGGAGGCAGAAATGATGGCTGTTTCATGTATGGTCTTTACGGATAGCTGGCTTATGATCCGACCAATAATGTTTGCCGACTTTTCGAATTTAACAGGGCATGATTAACATTTCTGAAACACCTCCGATTACACCCTAAAACCTTGATAAATCTACCGATCGCCGAACCGGACAGTTGAATGCACCATGGGGTTTTCAGCCACTTGGCTCAGCGATCGGCTTTGCTGTAATAAAAGAATAATAAATATAAGAAGCGGTGTGCTATCCTTCCTATTATTAAAGAATTATAGGACAATTATTCTCAAAATATTTCTACCCACCTGTCATCATTCTGTGGAGGAACAGGGCCAGAGACATCCTCGCTATGTCCACAAATACGAGTATTGTGCCAGATTTGATTATTCTGGGCAGCAATTCTCACGGCTGCGCTGAACTCAGCGATTTTATGCACACAAGTGGATATATAAATGGCAGTCGGAGTTATATTTTCAAACATATTCCCTTGTATGTCAGCAAGAAATGCCTCTGCCGTAACATCCACAACACCCGGTTCGGCATTTCCTATTTCAGTATTATTTCCGTGAGCAATAACAATAATTGTCGCTGCTGTATCAGTAATGCCTAGATTCATTTGCGATACCTGCCCCCAATTATAGCGTGCCCCCATCCCGCATCTAATGGGGTTGCAATAATGTCAGCATCTGTAGACATCTCCATTACATAGATCATAACATTCTCCTTTTAAATTTAATTATTTAGAATACTTGTTCTTTACCATATTGAAATTCTCAATGGCAACATTCAGATTGTTGAGTGCCTCCATCGAATCGCGCGAAGCGGCCCTGTCAATCGTCAGAACAAGTCCGCACCCTGGGCAGAATACATCCTCGATGCTGAGCAGTTTTGTAATGGAAAGCTCAATAAGAAATTTGCATTCGGGACAAACCAATCCTTGTTTTTTTGCGGGTTCATTTTGTTGAGTCATGATTGATGCTTGTAATGATTTATAATTTGATACTGTATTTTATACCTTTGGCTGATTCAGTCTGGAATAACAATTCTGCGGATTTCGAAACGGATGGTAATTGCTTTCTGTGCACCTTGAATACAACGATTCCGTCTTTATTGGTCAAACCCTTTTCAGGTGTCACGCAAATCCACTCCTCTTCCGACTGAATCTTCGTATTTACCTCTTTACTGGCAAGCGGTTCATCTTTATAGTTTTTAAGGCTTACACTGATTTCCACCGGACTTTCTGTAATGTTAAGAATTTCAGGAGGATCGACTGTAAGCGTGTAAGGCAGGGGTTTCACTTTTCCGCTATTGGCCTGCTGGGTGACGTTCAGCAACTGCGATATACCCCCAGGCATGTCGGCCTGCCTCATCACCAGATGCACCTTGAGATTGGCCGACATGATCGGAGCAATCTCACTGGCATTGTTCTGATTTATCGGTGTAAGCGTGGCCTGTATTTTTGTATTTAGCAAATCCTCTTCATCATCATATGCTTTCAGCGAAGATTTCAAATCAGGAGGAGGAGATGGTTTATCCTTGATCGCACCCAGTATGCGCACATCCAAATCAAAAACAGCTTTTTCAATTTGCAGGATTGGCAGTGGAATCAGCGACAGAATAGGGATTTCAATCTGGTGCTCGACCAAAACTCCCTGTGAATTGGTGCTGTAGTATTTGAATGTTATGGTTCTGAGTTGCCCCCAGTCCTGGCCGCTACTATCCAGACCTTTAGCGGACTCGTTGGTGAACCCATACTCTCTGATGTAATGGATGAAGCGCTTGGCTGCGTAAAAATCAGCATCAACAGTCGCCAGAATGGGCGTGGTAAACAGTTTGTATAACTCGAATACCTCGTTATAATTTGATTGATTATCGTTTGTATCCATTACTGTAGTTATGATCTTTCAAGAATCAGTTGCTTTACCGTAAACTCGATATTGTCTTTATCCCTTACGTTGCTATTGACCATCCATTTGTAATCGCGCAATTCGACCTTCAGCTTGATTTTTGAAAGACTGGCAAGGCCCTGAAGATCACTGGTATTAACAAGTCCTGTAAGCGTAGGAAAGGTGCTTTCAAGAAAATAAAGGTTCATGTTTTCGGTTATCTCCCTTAACCATTCATCTGTTTTGTTTTTTATGGCATTCTTCAAATCACTCAGTATCGAATGCTGCGGATCATCAGCTTGCAAACATTCCTTTACATCCTCATTTTCGAAAATCTTTTTGTTAAATACCGCCAGCAATGGTTCAAAGGATTCTGGGCTGCCCTTGCTCAATTTCTGCTTTTTTAAAACATCGCCGATGGCATTGAGTACCTCGCCCGACAAATGCTGAAGCCAGCCCGTGCTTAAAAGCATCGTTGTGATTGATTGAATTGAGGCTTTGATCTGAGAATCTTCAATTTTCTTTTCAATTTCTTTCAACTTGCTCGCCACTTCATCCGAAACTTCACGCGACATCCGAGAGGCGGTTTCTGCTAAAGCCTGCCGATAATATTCACTGGCGTTCTGATCGTTTTCATTCAGAAGGTTTTCCCAGGCGATATCCATTTCCAGATCAAGTTCCTTGAGGTATCCATTGGGAACCGGGAAATTAATCAGCGTCTCTTTATTTGAGTTTTCGGCATATTCCTTGGCGAGCTTTACGGTATACTTATTTGATATATCCTGAGCTTTAGCTATATCGCATAAAATCGCCGCAAGAACCTTATAAAAATGTTTACCCGCAGGACTTGGCTGATTTGGCTGGTCATTCATTTGCAATAAATTATGCTAAGGCCGATGCTATGAAAGCACCGGCCTTATGCGATGAATTAGCTAATCGATACGTTAACATCTACTTTGACACCTGTGGCATCGGAGAAAGTCACCTTTGCCGTCTTATTGTTGTCGTTTTCTCTGGTTACTTTGAATTCCAGTTTACCTGTGCTGTCGGTTTTGTCAACACTCGGATTATACAACGCCACGCTACAACTATTGTTTTCACTTTTACCTGAAATTGTCATCCCCGGTAATCCTTTATTATCGAAATCCAATAAGGTTACTGTCACCTTTTCCTCAGTTGTGGAAGGCGATAATGAAATGGAAGTTTTATCTACTGTTATGCTATTATGGTCTAAACCCGAAACGTTCACATTTACATTGGTTGTGACCGTTTCACCAGTAAACTCAATGGAGGTTTGTCCGTCACGGATACCTGTGACTTCGAATTCCGCTACACCGTTCTCATTGGTCTTATTATTTATTGGCGTCACCGTGCACTTCTTGTCGTCCATCACCGTGTACGTAATAACTTTATCTTTCAGAGCTGTTCCATTGCTGTCTGTCAGGGTAATTTGAAGTTTATCTTTTGTCTTATTCGACTCCAGACTGATGTCCATTTTGTTAGCATTGATCAACGGTTTTTGAGCATCTGTCATTTTAATTTTGCACTTACTGGAAACATCTTTGGAACCGCTTTTCGGGTCTTTGTCAGAGGCGGTGACGCTCACATCAAACCAGCCGGATCTATAGTTCTTATAATCTACTGAATCGACTTCCAGCGTAATACCTGCCACACCCTTATCGTTGGCTTCAAGCTTGGCAGTTGCAGGATATTCTGGACCGATCAATTTTCCAGTTGTTGCTTTTATTGGTTTCAGTTTTAAACCTGTCGCGATATTGCTGAGGTTAAACGTTACCGTTGCCCCGCCCTGTAGTACCCCTTTGCCGTCTTTTACTGTTGCTTCGAGGTACAGGCGCGAGCCGACGGCGGCCTGTATGGTTCCATTCTGAGGACTGAGGGTGACACCGCCGCCAACTGGTGCATCCGTTACCGAGGACTGAAGAATGTTGAGAATAGCCGCCAGACCGGCCGGCATGTCTGCCTGTCCGCCCTCAACCTGAATATTCATGGTATATTCTACCGAATACTTAGACTCCTGCGAGGCCTTTGAGTCCTTCTTGCTGGAGTAATTGGCATGGGCTTCAAAGGAAACAGAAAAAGGCCCAAAGCCGATTTCACCCTGTGCTGATCCACCTGCCGACAAATCTTCTGAAGATGAGGTGGAATTCACCGTGGACGAAGAGGCAGAAATATTGGCTTTGAAATCAATCAAAACTTTGGTGATAGCCAAAAAGGGAATAGGTACAATGGTCAGCAGGGGTACCACAAGGTTCACCATTTCACCATTTTTATTGTACTGGAAATTGACGGTCACCGCCTTCTTTTCTTTGGTAGCGGGATCAGTCCACAATCCCACCTTGTCGATGAATTCCCAGCTTGTTTGGGCGGCTTTTGCCTGGGCCTGGATGCAAGCATCCAATGGTCCTCCGATCAGGGTGCTGAATGGAATGGCTTGCAGCGCACTTTGCGCCGTCAATGCTGCAGAGTTGTCTGTTGGCATGGTTTTTCTCCTTTTCAATTTGTTTTATATTGACCTCTTAAGAAAACTTATTAGATAATGTTTTATTCCAAATAGTTTACTATTGAGAGCATTCAGAAAATTCCAGTCACTCAAAAAAATACAAATGATAAAAGCATTAAATATCAGACTAACAATGAGGCATTTATCCAATTCTTTATATACGCAAACGTTATGAATCAGAGGTAAGTCAACCTTCAGTTGCACCCCATTCAGCGATATTCAAACCATTGCCTCAGAATTTCTAAGAATTATTTACTGTCTATTTAAATTGAAAATAAATATATAATCTCATATTAAATATTCTGAAAAACCATCAGAAATCACCTATCCAACCCCAGGAACGATGAAAAAGAATAACCAATCCGATTCGTTGTTTTGATAGGCGTATCGAGATTTGGAGATATCTTCTTCCGTAGACGATATACCAGCGATTCAAGCGACCAGTGACCATTTTCATTTCGTTCATATTCAAGGATCTCCGATAATTTTGCCAAGCCTCACAGATGAACAGATTATCGTTACACGACAGCCTTTTAATCACCAATACTCCTAAACAAGGCCAGCCGGAACATAATGATATTCACTGGCAATTATCCTTTTTCACGCTTACTCTCCTTCATCTCAAAAGTCAGAACAATTATCTTCTGCTTTAATTTCCTAAAAATATTCTTGATCTCCTATCAACTATTCCTGACATTTACCCACAAGAAATTCACCAGAAAATATCAGTTTTCAACATCTACCTTAGCACTGAAAGTATAACCTGATCCGTTCGCCGTTAAAATGGGAGTATCGCGTGTATGAGAAATCTTCTTTCGAAGCCGATAAACCATTGACTCCAGCGACCGCTTACCACTCTCATTCAGCGGGTGTCCAAGTTTTTCCATTAAATAATTTCTGGATACCATAGCATTCGGCTCTTTTGCTAGGCAACTTATAAAATTATATTCTTTACCAGTCAACCGTAATCCTTTTCCTGATGGCGTCACCAAAGTCCAGCTTTCTGAAATCAACCGCCACTTATTGTCCCAAAAAATCTTATCGGACTGCTTGTTATTACTTTCCCAGCCATCTTCGACGCATTGAATCATATTGGAGACGATCACTCCCAAATCCTGAAGATTGACCGGCTTAGTCAAAAAAAGATGAGCGCCGCAATGATAGCTCTCTATTTTATTTTCAACAGATGAGTTTTCGCTTATAATTACAATCAAGGTTTTTGTGACTGAATGCAAATATCTCACAAGAGCTAATCCGCTTCCATCATCAATATCAATATCAATGATTGCCAGTATGAAATACGGTTCGACAATTCTGTAGAAATCTACTGCAGAATGAGCTATAGATACGCCCCACCCTTTCCGACGCAAATATCTTGCGATACGATCATCATCAGAATCACTTTCCGCAAAAAAGATTATGTTTTTTTTAAATCTTCCATTGTTTACTCAAATTCAGAAGCAGTTATCTTCTGCTCTAATTTTCTAAAAATATTTTAAATCTCATATCAACTTTTCCTGACTTTTCCTGATAAAGCTGCATTGACTTACCACAAACAAGGCGGCTGAATTCAACGAACAATATTTCATTAAAAAAATATATAGATATAAAACATCTGCATTAATTTCAAATATAAATAAAAAATCTTTACAAGCAGTAAAGATTCAAATAAGACTCAAATTTGTAGAAAATAGCCTTCTGAAATGTGCTGGCAAACACTCACCGCAGTGACTCGACAATCCACGTAACTTCAAGATTTAAAAAACGATAACACGCACACGCAACGCCGATTCAGCTTCATCGTCGTGATAGCTATTTCCAAAAAAAGAGGCCGACAACCTTTATGGATGTCGACCTCGGATAGCGCGTCGAACAGAGTCGGGATACAACCGTTTCCCGCGTTCAACTATATTCGTCTTTTCAATGCTTTGGCGTCGTTTCTATCATCTTCGCCATCCGCGCTTCGAAATCGGCAAATCGTTTATCGAGCATCGCAAGCTGGCGTTGTTTTTCCTTGTCGTTCAGGAAAGAGTAACGAATGCTATTGGCGGCGATGTCGCGGAGGCGGTCGTAGGTTATGCCGTAACGCTGAACCATGTGCAGATAATCATCGGTCAGATTGTTTCTCGATACGCCTTCATCGTCGGATGTGAGCACGACCGGCACTCCCTGATCGAGATAGAGCCTGAAGGGATGCTCGCCATTCTTGACGCCGAGAATGAAATCATTGCTGGTCAGGTTTATCTCGACCGCGATCTTTTTATCGCGCATGAGTGAGATCACTTCCGGCGCTTTCACCTCGTAGCCTATATCGACGCCGTGGCCGATTCTGTCTGCTCGGGCGACCATGACGGCATCGGTTATGTGAAAAGTGAGGTCTTCAGGCCGCACCATGCCGATGGTCAGCTCACCGGCGTGCATGGAGGTCTTGACACCGGGAAACAGCTCCTTCATATACCTGAACATCTGCATGTGGAGACTGTAATCGCTCATGGCGACCGGTGCGTTCTCCGCATTGACGATATTCACCCCCACCACGAGATCGCTCTTGTCAGCCTCGCTGAAAGCGGTATAGAGCGCGGAAAATACCTCCGCCGGGGAATCGTTTCGTGAAACGTAGCTCTGGAAGCGCAAGGTAAACGTGTCGTCATTGACGGCATCGGCGCAGGCTTTGACGCGGGCGGCATACGATTGCATTCCGCTGGCGAAATTCGGATCGGGCTTGACGACGTTCTGGATGAAATTCTGGAAGATGCTCCGAAGCTGCGCAATATCGCCGTTGGCGACGGCACCCCTTGCCTGGGCGTCGAAAGCGGGATTGGTCACCTTGTACCCCGGTGACACGAACATCTGCTCGATATACTGTACATTTTCAAGCTGCGCCCTGTTCTTCAAGATTTTCAGCCCCTCGGTGTACAGTGCGCCGTCGTACTTGAGGATGGTGGAGAAGTTGGCGAAGGTGCCGAAGAACTGAACGTCCGGGGCGGTCTGGTCGTGATAGTGGTTGGAGAAATCCTTGTCTGACCACACCATGTAGAAGTCGCTGAGCATTTTGTTGTCGCTTCTCAGCTTGTCAACCGACAGGGTATCCGGCAGCTTCGCGGTATCCTTGGGAGTGATGACCGAGAAGTCTTTCTTGCTGATCCAGCAATGCTCCGTTTTGACGAAGTCAAGGTAGGTTTCCGCGTAGGTCGTGCCGGTAAAATGCTGATGCAGGTCGCCCCCCTTGGGCATCAGGTTCAGGAACAGCCGCAATTCAGCCCCACGCGCTCCGGCGTCGGTAGCCAGCCGGTTGAAGTACGTCTTGACCTTTGCATGGCTCTGGTCGTCTTTCGGAGCAGCGCAGGCTGTCGATGACCACACAAACAGCGCCAGCGTGCACAGCAGAGAAACCGTTTTTCTGAGCATGATTTCAACATTTGATGGTTAGGGGAAAAATGACAAACCACTTGAAACCAGCGACAAAGAACATGTCCGTCAACCAACACCCAAAAAAGCAGACGAGACGAATAATCCGATGTATAAAAGTTAACTCTGCAAAAAGTAAAACCAATGACCTTTCAACCTGCACGGAAGGCTGTGAGGAAATAGTTACTCAGACGACTCTAACGCCACCGACGTCTCAGCGTCTTTCAGCCTGTCAGCGTGATTCGAGGTTAAGAAAAAAAACATCGACACGGTGAGGGTGTTCACAAAAAAGATGGCGTGAACGAGGCTCGCGGCGAGCATTACAAATGGAATTGAGGCGAAGAACTCGGCAATTGGGTTCAGCGCAATGCTGAAGGAGTGGGAATAAAGCATGAAGACCCGCAAGGATTTCGGCATCGACTGGAGCAAAAATCTGTACACCGGTGGCCTGATGATCGGCGATCAGGTGGGGATTTCGCTTGAAATCGAGATGGTTCTTTCCAAAGCCGGGTGACGACTGACGGGCATCGACCGATCTGCCACGCCCGCTCTCACAGGATGCGTGGCAGTGTCGGTTGTCGTTCATTCCCTTTTCGCGAAATCCCGCTGGCGGATTACCTTGTAACAATCGATCAGCTCTCTCAACAATCACCTCTTCGGCGATGAAGAACACGATGCCAGAGCCCCATCCGGCACACGGAAGCCATCACCGGCGGACGAGAGGAAAGAAGGTGCTCAGAAGCCGCCATCAATCCATCGGTCAGCCGTCGGGTTCGCTCATCCATATTGGCGAGCGGAAGGTCGAAAAGACAGAAATCACGGTCATTGGCTATGACGAAAAGCAAACGGTCAGGCTCTCCGTCTCAAGCGCCGAGGAGTGCTTCGCCCTGAAAAAGCGGTTCAAGGTGCTCTGGATCAACGTCGATGGCCTGCACGATACCGATGTGATCGAGCAGTTCGGGGAGCTGTTCGGCATCGATCCGCTGACGCTTGAGGACATCCTGCACACCGGCCAGCGCCCGAAGGTCGAGGATTTCGAGCGCTATCTCTACCTGACGCTTCAGATGCTCGACTTCAACCAGGAGAACGGCGAGATCGGCCAGGAGCAGTTGAGCGTCGTCATCGGCCAGGGTTGGCTGATCACCTTTCAGGAGATTCCGGGCGATATGTTTGATCCGGTCCGCCAGCGCATCAACAGCGCAAACTCCAAAGTACGGAAGCACGAGGCCGATTTTCTCGCATACACCCTCGTCGATGCGGTCGTGGATCACTACTTCTCGATACTCGAAGAGATCGAGAACCGGATCGACACGCTCGACGCCGACCTCATGGCCACCTTCAGCCAGGAGAGCTTCAACGCGCTGAACGCGCTCAAGCGGGAGCTGATCATGTTCCGCAAGGCGGTCTGGCCGCTGAGGGAGATCATCGGCAGCGTCGCGCGGGACGACTTCTCGGTGGTGGGCGACCTGGTGGAGCACTACTTCCGCGACGTGTACGACCACGTCATTCTCGTCATCGACACGGTCGAGGTGTTCCGCGAGATCGTCACGAGTATGCATGAAACCTGGCTGGCGGGGGTGAACAACCGGATGAACGAAATCATGAAATTCCTCACCATGATCGCCACGATCTTCATGCCGCTCTCCTTCATCGCGGGCGTCTACGGCATGAATTTCAAAAACATGCCGGAGCTGAATTTCTGGTGGGGCTACTACGCCGTGCTCGGCCTGATGGCGGTGATCGTCCTCGGATTTCTCAAATATTACCGTACACGGCGCTGGTATTGAGGATGCATTTCAGGATGATCGAATGCCGGGAATTTGGGTGTCGTGATCGACCGGTTTTCCATTACATTCGAGGTGAAACTATTTATCTGAAAGAGAGCGTTGTTGCGCCTTGCCGCACGGGCTTTCGTGATTTTTACACGTGGCATGAGGAGTTGCTGATTTGGCTTTGATTTCGATTCCGAGGCTGATGATTTCGGCCTCGTGGAAGAGCGCCGGGAAGACCACGGTGAGCCTGGGGCTGCTTCGGCTACTGGCTGAAAAGGGGTTGCCTGTAGTGAGCTTCAAGAAGGGGCCGGACTATATCGATCCGATGTGGCACCGGGTCGCCAGCGGCGGTGAGTGCTACAATCTCGATACCTGGATGATGGGCGAGGCGGCCTGCCGCGACATCTTCGCCAGAGAGTGCGCCCGGAGGCCGGGGAGCGTCGCCCTGATCGAGGGCAATCACGGGCTGCATGACGGCCTCGATATGGCCGGTTCGGACAGCAGCGCGGGGCTGGCCGCCTTGCTCGACGCGCCGGTGCTGCTCGTCATCGACAGCCGCCGGATGAACCGCGGCGTGGCGGCGCAGGTGCTTGGCCTCCAGGCAATGCCGCCGAAGGTTAACATCGCGGGCGTGATTCTCAATCATGTCGCCAGTTCGCGGCAGGAGTCCAAGCAGCGTCAGGCTATCGAAACCTTCTGCGATGTGCCCGTTCTCGGCGCGATCCCTTCGGACACGAACCTTCTTTTACCCGAACGCCACCTCGGCCTGGTGACGGTCGGCGAGGCTACAGATGCCGAAACCTTTATCCGAGACGCCGCCGAGCAGGTCAAGCGCAATTGCGATCTCAGTGAAATTCGTGCTCTTTTCGACGATGCCGCGCCCCTGCCGGTTCCGATGCCCATCGATGTCTCGCGTCACCAGAAAGTGCAGACCGTGCGGATCGGCGTTTTTCGTAACGCAGCGTTTTGCTTTTACTATCCCGATAATCTCGACGCTTTGCGAGATGCCGGAGCTGAGCTGGTGTTTATCGATACCTTCAAAACCGGCGCTTTGCCGGAGATTGACGGGCTGTATCTCGGTGGCGGATTTCCGGAATCCTTTTTCCGCGAACTGAGCGACAATGCCGGTCTTCTGCGAGATGTGCGCGAGCGGATCGAGGCAGGGATGCCCGCATGGGCTGAGTGCGGCGGCCTGATCTACCTGTGCCGCAGCGCGACGTGGGACGGACGGCGCTGGCCGCTGGTCGGGGTTCTGCCGGTGGATATTGCCTATCAGCGAAAGCCCGCCGGATGCGGCTATCTCGAACTCGAAAGCCGTGCCGATTCTGGATGGTTTTCTGGAGGCGAAAAGTTGAGAGCGCATGAGTTTCACTACTCCAAACCAGACGATGGTGGCGCGCTTGATCTCGCCTGCCAGTTCGATGTCGTGAGGGGATTCGGTCTGACGGGACACGAGGATGGGTTGCTTTACCGGAACCTGTTCGCTTCGTACGCCCATTTTCACGCGGCCGCAAATCCGCGCTGGGCGGAGCGTTTCGTTGAATTGGCCGGAATCTTCAAGGCACAGAAATCACTGGAGAATGGCTGAAATCACGCTGTCCGACGAGGGGCTAATTTTGTTGTAAGGCTTGATTCATTCGTGATATTTTGCTAACTACACTGTTCAGTGGTTTAACAGCGCAGTATTCAACCCGCTGAACATCCTCCCGTTATATCATTGTTCGGGAACTCCGGGATTCTGGTTCAACCGCAGTCGCTGGATTCACGATTTCCTGACAGGCACTTTATCAGTTGAATAAGCCCGGCAAACAAAAATATTCTGACCTGTTGAAAAATTGAAATGATTATGTTAACTACATAACCACATATCGATATTGTTCGGGCGGCCAAGGGTTGACTGAACCTGTTGTCCGCACTCATTTTAACATCTTATCTCAATTTCAAGGAGAAATATCATGGCGATAGTAGTCAATGGCGTGAGCGCCGAGACGGATGAGAACGGTTACCTGGTGAATCTGGATGACTGGAACGAGGAGATTGCGGTCAAGATTGCCGAGGGTGAGGATATTACGATGGAGCAGAATCACTGGGATCTGGTGGCATTCCTCCGCAACTACTACAAGGAGTACCAGATCGCTCCTGCCGTGAAGGTGCTGACCAAGGCGGTCGCTTCGGAGAAGGGCATGGACAAGAAAGAGGCGTCGGAGTACCTCTATGGTCTGTTCCCGAAAGGCCCGGCGTTGCAGGCCTGCAAGATTGCCGGACTTCCCAAGCCGACCGGCTGCGTCTGAGACGCATCGGTTGAGGCAACCCACAACGAATTGGCCGACGAGTCGCAATTGGCCGTCGGCCCACAAAGTATCTGAGAACCAAAGGAGGCAACATGGATGGTGCTAACGACAGCGCTGTGAAAGGCTCATGCCAGTGCGGCGGCGGATGCGCGTCGGCCGGTAACGGCAAGTTCCTGAACGAAACGCCGATGCTCGATCAGCTCGAAAGCGGCCCTTGGCCGAGCTTCGTGTCGGGTTTCAAGGAGCTTGCGGAGCGGACGAAAAAACCGATGCTGCGCGGCGTGCTTGACCAGCTCGAATATTCCTATCAGACCAAAATGGGCTACTGGAAAGGTGGTCTCGTCACGGTGGACGGCTATGGCG
>JAAXXD010000102.1 GCA_013334655.1 Chlorobaculum sp.
ATATCCGTCGCTCCGATCTGCTTGTTGTACTCATCCTGCGAGCGCGTTTGCGACATATGCGTGGGAAGGTCTTCCCAAATATCGAGATGGAGAAATATCTCTTTCTCCGCGAGAAGCTTGTTCTTGCGATTGATTTCAATTTCAAACGACTCCCGGTCTGCTTTCAGCTCGCTGGACGAGGCGAGAAATATTCTGATCGTTCGCATAGCAGGGGGTTGGTTGGCGTGGAATGCACACGTCGTAAGTTCGTAAAAAAGTTGGGAAATGCGTGGGGGTTTTGCTTGCAGGAGGTTGTCTAAAAGTCATTCGGTCATGACAAAACGAATTCTTTTATTCGATTGTCATTCTGAACGAAGTGAAGAATCCAGTTTCTCCGAAAATGCCTGTTAATTGACTGATTTATAAGGTATTACGGAAATCCTCTGGATTCTTCGCCCGACTTTGTCGGACTCAGAATGACAGCAAAAAAGCAAGGAACATCAATCAATGATGCTTTGGTATAGCTTTTAAGACATTCGCTCCCCCTCCATTCTGTCCACTTCGTCCACAACGTCCACGGCATTCCCAACAGGGCAGGCGCGAGGCCTGCCCCTACAAGGAATTACGCGCTATGCGAGCTGCTTGAGCACATCTGGCGTTACAGTGTCCGCGCCGCGCGAGGTTGCGAGGGCTTCGGCTTTGCGTTTCAGCTCTCTGCCGAATGAAATCTGGCTGATGAAGGGGGCTTTTTTGACGATCTCTTCGAGGATCGCGTTGGCTTCGGGCGTCCATTTGAGCGGCTGGGTGGGGGCTGCCGAGGCGGGTTGGCGGCGCGTGATGGGCAGGAAGTTGAAGAGCATGTCGTACAAGGCGTTGACGATCTCCTGCACCATCCAGACCACGCCGCTGTGGCCCATGAAGGGCGTGCCGAGCGCACGGCGCACGATGGGGCCGGGGAAGCCCGCCGGGATGAAGCGGCTTTTGGCGTCGGCTTCGGCGAGGTAGATTTTGTCCGGCATTCGACCATAAAGAAATTGCGGCTGTTTCTGCACGATCTCCTCCCGCACGGCACCGTTGTCCGCTTCGGCGGAGTCGTGGCTGAAGAGGCACTGCATCCCAAGCTGGTCCGCCAGCACGCGCCGGATGCCCTCGGCGTAGCTTTTGCTCGCGACCACGCCGAAACGGATGGTCGGGAACCACTCCGACTGCGGGCCGCGCCACAAATCCCAGAGCGGCCTGAGCGTCGTGCGCTTCTCCTCGGCGATGAACCGCGCCGCCTCTTCCGGCGATCCGGCGAGTCGCCCGATCTCTTCGATGAAGCGGTCGGTCTCTTCGATGCCGAATGGCGCGTAGAGCACCGGACGCCCGAGCTTTTCGGCGAGTTGCGAGCCGAATTCGCGATACATCACCACAACTGCCGCCGAGTTTTTCAGCTTCGCGATCTCCGCCGCTTTCGACTCGAAGGGATAGACGTGCGCGATTTTGCCGCCCGCGCCGGTGATGAGGCGCTTGAGTTCCGCCAAGTCGGACGGGCTGTTGAAGCAGCCGTAGGTCGGGCCGATGATGCTCACCGTGCCCGCTTCGACCTCTGCCAGACGGCCATCGTCGAACTGGTCGAAGAGCCACGAGAGCGCCCGGTCGCGTCCCCGCCACTCGTTTTCGCCGAGCGAGTTCGACGGGAAAAAGCGCACCGACGGGTACTTCATGGCGAGCATGTTCTGGTGGTCGCTGCCGATCATCTCGCTCTCGGCACTCGAAATCAGGATGAGCTGCTTGCCGGAATCCTTCAGCTTCTCGATGGTCTCCTGCACGATTTCGGAGCTTCCAGACGAGGAAATCTCGCGCTCGGTCAGGCTGGTCGGCGTGAGGTTTTCGAGGTAGGGAAGCGCGTCGGTGTAGTCCATGACCGCCACGCCAGCCAGATTGTAGCACCCGACCGGGGCATCGGCGATGACATGAGCGTCCTGGAGTGCGCAAAAGGTGTTGACCGCCGCCCAGTAGGCGCTTGCGGTGGATTCGTCGCGGATGGTTTTTCCCATAATCGAGGGCGTAAGCTGGGTTGAACGAAACTCAACCGCAAGGTGCGGATGAGGCGCGTAATTTATACAATATTGTGCCTACAGATCAAGGCTTGACGCCATGAAGCGATACCGGAAGCTTGCCTTTCGGGAGGAGTTCCCCCTTTAGCACCCTGATGACCGCTGCTTCGGAGTCGTCGTTCGCGCTGTAGGCGCACAGGGCGGTGCCGATTCCGGGAAAAGCGTTGAGAATGTAGGGCGTGCCGAATGCAATGAAGATCACCGGCGTTCCGATAGGCGCGACAGATGACAGCCTGCGCACGAATTTTCGCTGCCGCACGGTGAGTTTCGATGAGGCGGAACCCGACCAGGCCTGTATGCCCGTGGTGAGGATGACGGCGGAGGCGTGTTCGAGCGCCTGCGAGGCGATTTGATACTCCTCGGGAGTGCTTGCGGGGGTGATTCGGAACCGGCTGGCGTTGTAGGTCAGTGCGAGTTTGTCGGCGAAATCGCTGCCAACAGTTTCACCGGCGCGGTCATTCAGGATGATATTGACGACCTGCCCATCTTGCGGAATATGCAGAGGCAGCAGGCGGTGTCGATCCCGGACAAGGGTCAGGGATTGCTCGGCGATCTGCGCGGCGACGAGTTGGTTGGCCGGAGTGCCAACCTGCCCCGCATGGTTGGAGAGATCGACGAGCTTCTGCCGGTCGAGGCCGAGCCACTTTTTGAGCTGGAGAATCCGCCGCACCGAATCATCGAGGCGGCTTTCGGAGATGTCACCGTTTTGGACGGCGGCGCACACCGCATCGAAAACCGGCTCCGGCTCTTCGGGATAGAGCAGAATATCGTTACCAGCCTGCACCGCTTTGATGGCGATCTCGCCCGGCGTCTGGCCATTTTGCAGCGCCTTCATGTTCAGCGCATCGGTGATGATCAATCCTTTAAAGCCAAGCTCGTTTCGAAGCAGATCGGTGATGATCGTCCTCGAAAGCGACGCCGGTTCCATAGAGCCAGTCAGCTTCGGCACGGCAAGATGCCCGACCATCACGCTCAGCACGCCCTGCGCAATGGCTGCCCGGAAGGGCTTCAGCTCGTAATTGTCGAGCCGGGCGCGGTCGCCTTCGAGCACAGGCAAGGCGAGATGGCTGTCCACCGTCACGTCGCCGTGACCGGGGAAGTGCTTCACCGTCGCCGCGACGCCGCTGGATTGCAGGCCGTCGATCACCGCCGCCGACATGGCGTTGACCAGCGGAATGCGGTCGCCGAACGAGCGGGTGTTGATCACCGGATTGGCCGGGTTGATATTCAGATCGACCGTCGGCGCGTAGTTCTGATGAATGCCGACCGCCCGCGCCTCTCGCGCGACAATCTCCGCCATGCTGCGGGCGAGCGCCGGATCACCGGTCGCCGAAATCGCCATCGCCGGAGAGAACTTCGTCGCGCCATCCAGCCGCATCGCCACCCCTCTTTCCATGTCGGCGCTGACCAGCAGCGGCACTTTCGAGACCTCCTGAAAACGGTTCGCCAGCGTGCCAGCGCTCAGGATATCGCCCTTAAGAAACATGATCCCACCGATTTTGCCCTCGGCGGCAAGGCGCGAGATGAGCTGATACTGAGGATCGGTGTCGCCCGAATAGCGAGCATCCACTTTCGCCACGATCATCTGGCCGACCTTATCGCGGGAGCTCATACCGCGAAGCGTCTGCTCTATCCACTGGTCGTTGTTGGAGAAAATAGCCTGAACGGGAACCCTTTCCTGACTACTGGCTTCAGGAGAAGCCGTTCCGTTCGCCATAGCGGCTTGAGACCAGGCGAATAACGAGAGGAAGAGAGCTACGATGAATGGTATATGGTGGAGACGCATGGCAAGAAAAGAGCTTGGGAGCCGAAGCTTTCGGCTGGCTGAAAATTACGGTGTTTCAGGGGGCAATCTATGAAACATATTCCAGAGGGTGAAACAGTTCAGACAGATCGGTCTGAACCGACAGAGCAAGCAGAGTTTTCGGGAGCGCGGGGCATAAAAAAGGCTGCTCCGGTTTTTTTCCGGAACAGCCTCGGAGGAAAGAATCTCTTCAGTGCTGGCAGCAGATGTTGAGCTGGCGCGAGGCCTGCGCTTCGTCGAGGCGCTTGACCGGCGTGGTCTGCGGCGCGGCGAGCACCACATCCGGTGTGGTTGCGGCTTCCTGGGCGATGGCGATCATGGCGTCGGCGAAGGCGTCGAGCGTCTCCCTGGCCTCGGTCTCGGTCGGCTCGATCATGAGCGCCTCGCTGACGATGAGCGGGAAGTAGACCGTCGGCGCGTGGTAGCCGTAGTCGAGCAGGCGCTTGGCGATGTCGAGCGTGCGGACGCCGTGCTCCTTCTTCTGGCGGTCGCCCGACAGGCAGAACTCGTGCATCACCGGGCGCGGGTAGGGCAGCGCGTAGTGCTCGACGAGCCGCTGGAGCAGGTAGTTGGCGTTGATGATGGCGTTCTCCGACACGCGGCGCAAGCCCTCCGCGCCGAGCATCCGTATATAGGTATAGGCGCGAACCAGCACCGAAAAGTTGCCGTAGAAGTTCATCATGCGTCCGATGGTGTCGGGCTTGCCGCCGTTCAGGCGGTAGCGCGTCTCGCCCGCCTCCTCGTACTTCTCGACCACCGGAACCGGCAGGAACTCCACGAGCCGCTCGCTCACGCCGACCGGGCCGCTGCCGGGGCCGCCGCCGCCGTGGGGCGCTGAGAAGGATTTGTGCAGGTTGTAGTGCATCACGTCGAAGCCCATGTCGCCGGGGCGCGTGATGCCGAGCAGGGCGTTCATGTTCGCGCCGTCCATGTAGAGCAGGCTGCCGTTGCCATGCACGAGTTGCTCGATTTCGGGAATCTGCTTCTCGAAAATGCCGACCGTGTTCGGATTGGTGAGCATCAGCGCGGCCGCCTCCCCGTCGAGCTTGGCGCGGAGGTCATCCATGTCGGTGCAGCCCGAAGCGTCGCACTTTACCGACACGCATTCGTAGCCGCCAAGCGCCGCCGAGGCCGGGTTGGTGCCGTGGGCCGAATCGACGACAAGCAGCTTGTGGCGCTGGTTGCCGAGCTTTTCGTGATACTTCTTGATGAGCAGAATGCCGGTCAATTCGCCATGCGCGCCCGCCGCCGGTTGCAGCGTGACCGCCTTCATGCCCGCGATCTCCTTGAGCATCTCGGCCAGCTCGTACATGAGCTGCAACGCCCCCTGCGAGGTGGATTCCGGCTGCATCGGGTGCATGGATGCGAATCCCGGCAGGTCGCAGGTGTAGTCGTTGATCTTGGGATTGTACTTCATGGTACAGCTCCCGAGCGGATACATGTTCTTGTCAACGTGGTAGTTGAGGTTCGAGAGGCGCACGAAATGGCGCACCACCTCGCCCTCCGGCATCTCCGGCAGTTCGGCGGGCGCTTTGCGCAGGAATTTCGACGGCACAAGTTCATCCGCCGGGCGTTCTGGAATGTCGAGCGGCGAGAGGCAGTAGCCCTTGCGACCGCTGCGGGAAAGGTCAAAGATCAGTTGTTCTTTCATGGACGGGCCTTGATTGAGAGGCGTTCAGGTCACGCCAGCGCAAAGCGCCGCAACCTGCATAAATTAACGATGTTCCCGGTCGATTCGCTCAGGCCGGAAAGTTTGCAATATACGCATTTTGGGGCGGGTGTAAAGAGGGCCGGGCAGAAGAGTTTGGGGGGGCGGGGGATGGTTGGAAAGGCGAAAGCGCTTTACCTGAGATTT
>JAAXXD010000029.1 GCA_013334655.1 Chlorobaculum sp.
CGGCGTAGCGACGGACGAAGCGGGGACGGAACTCGTTGCTGAGGCCGAGCATGTCGTTGATCACGAGCACCTGGCCGTCGCACTCCGGGCCAGCGCCGATGCCGATGGTCGGAATCGTCAGCGAGCGGCTCACCTCCCCGGCGAGCTTCGACGGAATCTTTTCAAGCACGATGGCGAACGCGCCGGCCTCTTCGATGATCTTTGCATCCTCCACGAGCTGGCGGGCCTCCTCCTCCTCCATCGCGCGAACCTTGTAACTGCCATATTTATAAATCGATTGCGGCATGAGGCCGAGATGGCCCATGACCGGAATGCCGATGTCGGTAATCCGCTTGACTGCTTCTGCAATCACCTTGCCCCCCTCCATCTTGACCGCGTCGCACTCGTGCTCTTTCATGATTTTTCCGGCGTTGCGTACCGCATCTTCGGTCGAAAGCTGATAGCTCATGAAGGGCATATCGACCACTACCATCGCCCGCCGCGTCTCGGCGTGCACGCCGCGCACTACTGCTTTGGCGTGATAAATCATCTCGTCAACGGTCATCGGCAGCGTAGTATTGTGCCCGGCGAAGACATTGCTCGCCGAGTCGCCGACGAGAATCGCGTCAACGCCCGAGCGGTCGAGAATCCGCGCCATCGTGTAGTCGTAGGCGGTCAGCATGGCGATCTTCTCGCCGCGCTGCTTCATATCGAGCATCCTGCGAGTCGTGACGTGGGGCAGTTTATTGCCGGAGGGCTGGTTCATGATCGTCGTCATTTAAAGTGGTAGATGAAAACCTTCGAGAGATTCGATCTCGCCCGAAGTCAAGAGTTTCACGCCCGATCTGGCGTATTTTCCCGCCTCGGCGATGAGCAGCGGCACGAGATCGGCGTAACCCGCGCCGGAGAACTCGTCAAGTGACGCGGTTTTGCGCTCCATGTCGGCATCGATCAGATCGATAAGTTCGCGGGAATCATTCGCAATATAACGGGAAAGTTGGCGATGACGAGCGGAAAGCGGCAAAGAACCGTGCTGAAGGAGCACATTTCCGTTGCGCCGCTGCGCCGAGCCGACGATTTTGCGCCCGTCCACCTGCAGCTCGTAGCGGGCCGAGGCGGTAAAACAGGAGACCGATTCGGGGGATGCGTACCGCGCCCGAAAGTCAGGCTGCGACCGGCAGAACTCCGCCGCCACGCCAACGCTGGACAGCGCCCGCAGGATGGTTTCGTGCACCATCTGATAGATTACTTCATTCGGCAGCGGCGTCGTGGCGAAAAACGAATAGGTCAGCTCGTCGGCATGAAACACCGCCCGCCCGCCGGTCGGCCTTACGACCACATCGACGCCCTCGGCGCGGCAGTGCTCCCGGTCGATCTCCGCCGGATTCTGGTTCCGCCCAAGCGACACCGCCGAAGGCGACCACGCATAGAACCGCCACAAGCAGCACCCCTCCCCAAACGCCCGCGCGAACGCCCCATCAGCAAACGCCCGCATGAGCCGGATGTCGAAATCCATGTTAAACTGACCGGAACAGGCCCCGGTATCAACGCAGTAAACAGAGGAGAAGAGAGATTGCATGAGGATATCAGGATAACGCGAACTGGCAGGGCAAGGACTTCCGATGAGAAAATAACAGGCTCGGGGGGAAAAAAGAAGTTGGAGAAAAGCGTCTACGATCCGTGGTCGTAAAGCTCGAAAGTGCAGTCGATCCAGAGGATGTAGAAGATGTGCTCTTTTCTGAATCCGACGATTCGCCCGTCAGCATTGGAAAAGCGAATGACGCTGAATTTGTCCACGTCTTCGGTCAGGCACGCGGGGCGCTTTGTTTTCATGATTTCGGCGGGCAGTTGTTCGACGCCGAGTTTTCTGTGATCCAGACTGTAAAGGTCGCGCCAGGTGAAATCTTTTCGTCTGAACAGCGCATCCGCGAAGTCCCCTTTCTGCTTGTGGTTCATCGCCGAAAAGCAGAACTGACAGGGCTGGATGTGCCGGAAGGAAAAAAGAACATGCGGCGTTTCGGGCTCCTCCGAAACGTTCGCGGAGAAGCGAGCGCCTTTCGAGATGCCGGGTCGGCGTATTTTTTTAACCATCGAAGGTTAGTTCAGGCTGGTCTTGAAGTGATTTCTCATTTCGTCATGCGGAATCACGCTGGCGTTTTTCTCGTGATACCTCCACGGCGTCTCCTCGTGAGTCATATCGCGAAGCTTCCATGCCGCGAACTGGCCGAATACTTCATAAACTTCGTCGAGCAGCTCGATTTGCTCCGGGCTGAAAATCGCGGTAAAGTCGTCCTCCGACGGCGCATAGATTGGCGCGGACTTGAAGGCTTTGTACCTGTGGTAAACCTCCGGACATACGGGGCCATGCATCCACGCTTCGATGGGTTCAGCAAAGAGAGGGGTATCGTGAAGCGCGAGGTGGTAGCCCTGGGCGTAGTAGATGAGCTTCTGAAGCTTCATGTTCGATATCCCTTCCTCGTCCGAGCCAGCGCTCAACGCAATGAAGTACCTCGCGACGTCATGAGCAGAGGCCATCGTTTTCTCCGTTTTGTGGGTGGGTTGTGCTCAAATGTAACAAAATCGCCGGGAAATCGTTCCCATATCTGCGCGCTCTTGAACCGTTCCGTAACGGTTCAAAAATCAACGCGACATACCTATAAAAAAGGGCGCATCATCGTTACAACTCCGTGACGGCTGCATGGGTTTGTTTAGGTGCGAGTGGTTGTAGAGTATGGGGAAAGCGTGGGGGTAGAAAGATTATGGAGGTGAGGACAATTTGGGTGAAAGGATGATGGGAGAGGAAAAAATGAATCAGCCACCTCCCGTCCCGGCCAGTTGTTGAATTTGTCTAACAGCGCCTGCGGCAGCGCGATCGTAGGGAATATCCTTATTCTCAATTATCCTGATTTAAAGATGATATCCTTTAAGACAAAATTCCGATTTTCCTTGATTTTACTTGACTTTTATGGTAAACTTTAAAAAGTTCATGACAGGCCAGTCTCGCAAGGCGCTGTTGATTAGCACCACATGAAACGAGATATGAAGAAACGAACTAATAACTTGTTAGGAGGACGAAATGAAGCAGTGGAACTGGAAGCACATCATTCTTTTCCTTCTGGCCATACCCGTCGTGAATTACTTCGCGGGCAATCTTGGAAAAAGCGCTGCACAACACGTCAATGAGCGAGAGGCTGCAAGTGCTCCACAGCCAAGTGCCAATCAAAACATTCGAGTCGTTGTCTCCAGCCAAGACTCCGAGGGGGTAACGCAACAGAACTTCGATTTGAACTTCTTAAAGAACCTGGAGGCTTACACAGTCGAGCGAGTCAAGATAAAAACAAAGGAGTATCTCGCCTCACAAGGTTATCCAAATGCCGAGGTTCATTTCACTTCCGAAGCCACCTATGTCGAGAGTGGCCCAATGAAGTTGGCGGTTATCCGTCTTCGTGCCTCGGAAGGGTCTAACCAGGTGTTAATTGTAGGAATAGTCGGCAATGAACTCAAGCGAATCGCTTGTGTAAGAAATTCGACAGAAACCATACCTATTTCTTACGGGATATGTGCCGAGAAAGTCAAAGAAGTGTTTGGTGTCAAGATTGGAGGGTAACTTGATTCGCATGCACAGTTTCCTAACAAGGCGCTTCACCGGACGCAGTAAACCGCGCCGATGAGCTTGAACGTTAGACTCTATAAAAGGGAATATCATGAGTGATATAGCACAAATAGCAAAATTGCACGGAATAGTATCAGTAGTTATTGCTATCGCTATTCCAGTGATACTGTCACTTGTAGTAATGCGTAATTTTAAGCCTCGCACAAGGTTGCTGTACGCACTGAAATTCTCATTTTGGCCAATCGTTATATTAACATTCAATCTTGGTGGCCCGTTATCACGTGAAATATTCGGTATTGAAAGCAGATATTTGATGGACTTATCTAGAACAATAAAAGGCTTGGTGGTCTTATTTATTATCACCGCTCCAATATTCTTCGCAATAGGCTATTGGAAAGCTAGAAAGCTATTTCCATCAAACCAAGTAAATACAGATAACAATTGAAAAATGAGCCTAACAATACTTTCAGCCGCGGCCCATTAGCGATTGAATAAAAACAAAATGACAGAACATCCGGAAGTTTTCATAAGCTACAGCCATGATAATGCTGAACATATAAAAACTGTCCTCGAATTATCTAATAGACTTCGTGCTGAGGGAATTAATTGTGTTTTAGATCAGTATGAAGAATCTCCACCTGAAGGCTGGCCACGGTGGATGGACCAAAAAATACGAGATGCTAAGTATGTTCTAATGGTTTGTACAGAAACATACTACAAAAGAGTAATGGGAGAGGAAGAGGTTGGAAAAGGGCATGGTGTTAGATGGGAAGGTAATTTGATTTATCAGCATATCTATAATGCTGGCACAATTAATACCAAATTCATACCAGTTGTTTTGAGTTATTCTCACTTCTCCTATATTCCAACACCAGCTCAGGGTGTTACCTGTTATTGTATCTCGACCGAAGAAGGATATGATGATCTTTACTTTAGGTTAATTGAAAAATCAAAAGTTGAAAAACCAACAATTGGTAAACTTAGGCCTTTACCAGAAAAAACAGTAAAAACTAACCCTATTGCTTATTTAACAGGGCCAATAGATGTTGACCTTTGGAACAAGGCTAAATGGAAAGGAACTTTTTACATTGGATATGAAGGTGAGCCACCCATACTCGGACTTGCCTTTGAAAATGAACAGGTTGCTAGGGAAATTTTTAAGAATTGGCATAAACGCTATGGCGAAAATGATGAGTATGAAGAGCTAAGAATCTCAATAATTGAAGGTGATATTCCTGGTGAATATCCTGGATATACTGTGTACATAAGTCCAGAGCCAGATGCCGCTATAAAAAGATTTAAAGATGCTGGTTATGAGTTTGATGTTGATGATGATATTTTATATATGGTTGGTAGAATTCATAGAATGAATCCAGCAGAAGGATCGAAGTACTTAAGTTGGTTCAAAGAATCTTATAAAAAATATAAAACATATAAACTCATTCCTGGAGTTATTGATTCTGATGGACAAAATCTTCGTCCAATCTTTGAATTAAGAATTCGAAAAGGAAGAATATACTTTAGAAATGTTAATGAGATAGGAAAAAATGATATTGACTCTGTAATTTTCAAAAAAGCGGAATGAATTGTTCGCTAACCAAACGTTTCACAACGCTCCACTGCGTTGCGCTCGGACTCGCTGAAGCTCGCCGGTGAACTCACCGTTAATCATGCACCGCACCGTACCGTACCGTGCATCCGGGCACATTTACCACCTGATCGAACGACACTGCGATCAGACCGTCACCATTGACATCAACGCTCTGCACATCGCCACCGCCCGATGACGAAAGCGGATTGGAATTCCGAATGACAGCCGATGATTTTAGCGCCATCCGGCCGCAAACCTCAAGCATCAGAGGCTATTTGGGAATAACGGTTGTGAGTCTGGTGGCAGACCGGTATTTTGAGGTTTTTCCCTTGAACCACCAGCACGATGGACATCACCTCGATCCTGAAAAACTACCGCCACGTCGCCATTGTCGGGCTTTCCGACAAGCGTGACCGGCCCAGCCATGCGGTGGCGCGGTATCTGATTCATGCGGGCTTTACCATCTATCCGGTCAATCCGTCGATCAGCTCCGTGCTCGGGCTGGAATGCTGGCCTTCGCTTTCGGCGATTCCGGCGGAAAAGCGCGAACTCATCGAAATTGTCGATATATTCCGCAAGCCCCAGGAGGTGCCGCCGGTCGTCGATGAGGCTATCGCCATCGGGGCGAAGGTGGTCTGGATGCAGCTTGGCATCACCAGCGAAGCCGCCGCCGAAAAAGCCCGAAACGCCGGACTCGACGTTGTGCAGAACCGCTGCATTCTCGTCGAACACATGCACCTTGTCTCCTGACCGTCATCCGTTCACCTTCAGTATTATCGCTATGTCAAAGCAAACCGTCGCCCTCATCTTTGGAGGCAAGTCCGCCGAACACGAAATATCGATCATCTCCGCCCGCGCCATCGCGGCACAGATCGACCGGAGCCGGTATGAACTTTCGCCGCTCTACATCGACCGCGACGGCAGTTGGCACGGTGGCGCTTGCGCCAAGAGCGTTCTGGCGCTCGACGTCGCCACGCTGCTGAGGAATGCCGGACTGAGCGCGGTTTCCGAACGGCTCGGCGAGCTGACTGATCTCGATGAAGCCAAGCGCTTCGATTTCAGCGCCTTTCTCGAAAACACCGACGTGGCGTTCATCGCGCTGCACGGCTCGTTCGGCGAGGACGGCAAGATTCAGGGGTGCCTCGACACCTTCGGAATTCCCTACACCGGCTGCGGCCTGACCGCTTCGGCGCTCGCGATGGACAAGGCGCTGACCAAGCTCTGCGCGGTGGACGCGGGAGTCGCGGTGGCTGAGTACTTGACGGTCAAGAGCAGCGATTACGCCGCCCATCCGCTCGGCATCGTCGTGGAGATTACCAAGCGCTTCGGCTGGCCGCTCTTCGTCAAACCGGCAAATCTCGGTTCGTCGGTTGGCATCTCGAAGGTGCGCAACGCCGAGGAGTTGGCAAAGGCGCTCGAAACCGCCTGTAGCCTCGACAGCAAGGTGCTCGTCGAAGCCTCGATTTCAGGCCGCGAAATCGAGGTGGCCGTGCTCGGCAACGGCGATCCGATGGCCTCCGTGCCCGGCGAAATCATCCCCGGCAGCGACTTCTACAGCTACGAGGACAAGTACATCAGGAACGAGGCGAAGCTCGTCATCCCCGCCGACCTGCCTGACGGGGTGGCCGACGAAGTGCGCAAAGCCGCGCTGACGGTCTTCAAGGCGCTCGGCTGCGAGGGGATGTCGCGAGTCGATTTCTTCGTCGAACACGGCACGAACCGCGTTATCCTGAACGAAATCAACACGATACCCGGCTTCACCGACATCAGCATGTATCCGATGATGATGGCCGCCTCGGGCGTCGGTTTCGCCGAACTGGTTGAAAAACTGCTGCTTTTGGCCCTGGAAAAGCTCTGAGCGTATGAAGGTGGCCTGCTGAAGAACAATTCTCAGCCGTAACCTGAGCTTTCTTTTGATTGTCATTCTGAGTCCGACACAGTCGGGTGAAGAATCCGGAAAATTTTTGTAAAAGATTACAAAATAGTCGTTTATTCCGGCAATCAGGAAACTGGATTCTTCACTACGCTTTGCTCCGTTCAGAATGACTAATCGAGCGCAGACTTGGTTTTCTGTTGTGATTGTATTCTGAGACCACCTTATCTCTCTCAAACCGACTTTACCCCAGACCCGGAATGACCAGTGACCCGCATCTCATTTTCGCCGAAGTCTCACTGGACATCAAGCTCGGCGCGTTCGAGCCAGCTCTCGACAAGCTGAGCGGGATGGAGCGCTGGCTGCCGGAATCCTACATCTTTCATCTGCTCTCGGCGCGGGCCACGCTAGGGCTGAGGCGCTATGAAGAGGCCGTGGTCCATCTCGGCCACTGCTGCCGCATCGCGCCAGCCAACCAGGTTGCGTGGCGAGAGTTGATCGAGGTCAAGACGCTCCAGTCGCAAGCGCCAAAGCCGGAGCGAAAACCGGCCATCGACGAGGTCGCCGTGGAGTTCGAGCAGCTCTCCAAAGCGCTCGCAGGATTCACTCCGCCGCGAGCCACCGAGTGCTTCGACCCGACGCCGCTCGTCGAGCAGAAGCAACCCTTCCCGGATGACGCCTCGATTGCCGTGCCGACCGAAACGCTCGCCAACCTTTTCATCGATCAGAAGGCATACAAAAAAGCGATCCGTGTCTATACCTCACTCATCCAGCTCAACCCATCAAAGGCGGATCACTACCGGAATTGCATCGACCAGGTGCTCGAAAAGCTGTGACGAAACGTTGAGGCAATCTTCCTGTTTGAAACGATGTTCTGTAGGGGCAGCCCTCGCGGCTGCCCTTATGTCGAGTTATTCCCGGTATTCCTGAACAGGGCGACCGCAAGGGCCGCCCTACAATTTATCTTGTATTATATTTTTTTTCACCGCCATCGAAATTTCCATTTTCATCATCCGGATTTAACACTTCCTTTCCGTTGCAACTATGTGCTTTGTCTGACCTTTGCGTATATTCATAGCAACATGATGCACCGATGCTGTATAACCGGGGTCTAACCGCAAGCTGTCGAATGGTGAAAAAAAACGTTTTTATTGCTCTCCTTCTCCTGTTCCTTCCGGTAGTGACCGTTCACGCAGAAAGTCAACAGACGAAAACCCTCTCTCTCAACGAGTGTATCGATATTGCGCTCAGGAACGCATCCTCCGTCAAGAAAGCTGAAAACGCGCGGCAGCTTAGTGGCGTCGATCTTCTCAGAAGTTACGGCAACTTTCTGCCGAAAGTCACCTCGTCGGCCAGCTACATGCCCCGCTCTGTCAGCCGCTCGTACACCGTAAGCACGAGTTCGACCGATGCTTACAGCATTCGCACTGAAAGCTCCTCTGTCGATCTCAGCCTGACGGCGTCACTCAACCTCTTCAACGGTCTGAGCGATTACGCCGCCCTGCAAGCGGCGCTCGACCGGAAAAAGGCCGCCGGGTTCACCTTGCAACGCGCAAAAGAGAGTATAGCCTACGACGTGACGCAGCACTACTACCAGGTGCTGCTCGACCAGGAGCTGCTCGACATCGCGCGGGAAAACCTCAAGTCCACCAAAGACCTGCTGACGCTGACCGACCGGCAGTTCAACATCGGCCTCAAGGCGATCACCGACCTCTACCAGCAGCAGGCTGAGGTGAGCAACGGGAACCTCGCCGTCATCAACGCCGAAAACCAGCTTCGTCGCAGCAAACTTGAACTTGTCCGGCGTCTGCGCATCGATCCGGCGGAGGAGATTGCGCTCGAACCGGTCAGTACCGCTTCGATTCTGAAGCTCTCGCCCGAAGTGAACATTGCGGCGCTGTCCGCGTCGAGCCTTGAGCGCCGCTCCGACCTCAAGGCGCAGCAGCTCGAACGCGACGCGGCGCGGCAGGATGTGAGGCAGGTCGCGGGGGCGCGGCTGCCCAAGCTCGACCTCGCTTTTACGATGAGCAGCGGCGCGATTGATTCTTACAAGTCAACCGGTCTCGGTACTACCTACGATTACGCCTATCCGCCTGTTGGCCGACAGCTTGAAAACGGCATCGACCACGCCGTTTCGCTCAATCTGTCGTGGACGATTTTCGACGGCTTCATGACGCGCTACAATGTTGAAAGCGCCAAGGTGGCAAGCCGGAACCGGCAGCTCGACTACGAGGAGCTGAAGGATGGCATCGAGATCAACCTGAAGCAGGTGGCGGGCGATTACCAGGTGGCGTTCACGCGCATCGAGTCGGCGCGGGAGAGCCTGAAAGCCTCGGAATCGGCGGCTCAGGGCATCACGCGCAAATACGATCTCGGCGCTTCGGGCTTCGTCGAACTCAGCTCGGCGAGGGCGACGCTTTTCAACGCGCGTTCGACCCTGACCCAGGCGCTCTACAATCTCGCGCTGCAAAAAGCGCTGCTCGACTACACCAGCGGCGTCGGCATCGCGGAGGACAACGCATCACCATCACACTGATTTATGGCTAAAAAACAACGCTCCGGGAAGCTTCGCATACTATTGATCATCGCCGCCGCGCTTATCGTCATCGGTGGCTCGCTCATCGTCTGGCTGAAAACGCGCGAAAAAGCGGTCGAGATCACCACCGAAAAGGTGTTCCGCAAGGAGGTTGTGCATACCGTCACGGCAACCGGCAAGATCGAGCCGGAGACCGAAGTAGCGATGTCTCCTGACGTGTCGGGCGAGATCATCGAGCTGCCGGTCGTGGAGGGGCAGGAGGTGAAAGCGGGGCAACTGCTCTTCAGGATACAGCCAGACATCTACGTCAACCAGGTAAAGCAGAGCCGGGCGCAGCTCAACTTGTCGAAGGCGCAGAGCATGGAGGCGCGGGCGCGGATGCTCAAGGCGGAGGACGATTTTCGCAAAGCCTCCATATTATATAAGGACAAGCTGATTTCGCAGACCGACTGGCTCACCTCGAAAACCAATGCCGAGGCGAACCGCGCGGCTTTCGAGGCGTCGCGCTTCTCGATTCAGCAAAATCAGAGTCTGCTTGATCAGAATGACGAGCGACTCGGCAAAACAGTGGTCAGAGCGCCCATCGACGGCGCAATCGTGTCGCTGAAAAGCAAGTCCGGCGAGCGCGTCGTCGGCACGGGGCAGTTCCCCGGCACCGAGGTGCTGCGGCTCGCCAATCTCGACAGTATGCAGCTCGAAGTGGAGGTGAACGAAAACGACATCGTCAACGTGCGCGTGGGCAATCCGGTCACGGTGACGGTCGATGCCTTCGGCGAGCGCAAGTTCCAGGGCGAAGTGCGTGAAATCGCCAACTCGGCCACCACGCAGGCCGCCAACACGCAGGAGGAGGTGACCAACTTCGCCGTCAAGATCAGGATTCTCAACCACCAGCGCCTGCTCAAGCCCGGCATGAGCGGCACAGCGGAGATCGAGACGCAGCGCGTGCCCAATGCGCTGGTCGTGCCGATCCAGAGCGTCACGATGCGCGACGCCTCCGGCAAAGGCCCCGGCGCCCCGACCGACTCGGCCAACGGCGACAAGGTGGTACGTGTCTCCGACAAGGTCCATCCAACCGAAGAGACCGAGGGCGTCTTTGTTGCCGAGAACGGCAAAGCGCGATTCAGGAAAGTCAAGACCGGCACGACCGACAACACCCACATCATCGTGCTGTCAGGCCTGAGGGAGGGCGAGATGGTTGTCTCGGGCAGCTACGGAGCGATCAGCCGCGAACTGCACGACGGAAGCGCCATCAAAGTGCAGGAGAAGCCGTGAGCGAGAATCCTTTCATCATCAGGATCAAATCGCTCTCGAAGCACTACACGATGGGCGACCAGTTGGTCAAGGCGCTCGACAATATCGACCTCGATTTCCGCAAGAACGACTACGCGGCGATCATGGGGCCATCGGGCAGCGGCAAATCGACGTTGATGAACATCCTCGGCTGCCTCGATACGCCAACCTCGGGACGCTACGAGCTGAACGGGCAGAACGTGGCCGAGATGGATGACGACGAATTGGCCCGGGTGCGCAACCGCGAGATCGGCTTTGTCTTCCAGACCTTCAATCTTCTGCCGCGCCTCGACTGCCTGCGCAACGTCGAACTGCCGCTGGTCTACGCCGGAGTCGAGCCGGAGGAGCGGCTCGAACGAGCACGGCAAGCGCTGGAGGAAGTTGGCCTCGGCGACCGCATCGACCACAAGCCCGGCGAGCTGTCGGGCGGCCAGACGCAGCGCGTGGCCATCGCGCGAGCGCTGGTGAACCACCCGTCGATCATCCTTGCCGACGAGCCAACCGGCAACCTCGACACGGCCACCAGCCACGATATCATGGAGATTTTCAGCAAACTCTCCGCCGCGGGCAACACGATCATCCTCATCACCCACGAAGAGGACATCGCCCGCTTCACCCGCCGGATCATCCGCCTGCGGGATGGGAAGATAGAAAGCGACTCCGCGCCATGAACTCTTCGATTCAGCAGTTTCGGTACGAGACGGGCGAGAGCCTGAACATTGCCGTGCAGCAGATCAGGGCCAACAAGATTCGCTCGTTTCTGACGGCGCTTGGCGTCATCATCGGTATCGTGGCGATCACCATGATGGGCACGGCGATCAACGGCATTGATCTCGGCTTCGACAAAAGCCTCTCCATGCTCGGCTACGACGTGATCTACGTGCAGAAAGGCTCCTGGAGCACGATGGGCCAGTGGTGGCGCTTCCGCAACCGGCCCGACATCGAGACTCGCTATGCCACGGAGATCAACCGGATCATCGAAGGCAACCCGCTCTCGGAGCTGATCGTAGCCGTGCCGCAGATGTCCACCATACAGGCCGACGCCCGCTATCGCGACCGGCAGATTCTGCAAATCTTCGCGCTCGGCACCAATCACGACTACCCGCTCACCGCATCCGGCGACTTGTCGGACGGGCGATTCTTCACGGCGCAGGAGTCGGCGGCGGGCGACGCGGTGTGCGTCATCGGCGACGACATCGCTTCGGGGCTGTTCACGGACGGTCGCGCCGTCGGCAAGTCGCTCCGCCTGAAAAACCACAATGTGCGCGTCGTTGGCGTCTTCAAAAAACAGGGCAAGTTTCTCGGCCTCTTCAGCTTCGACAACCAGCTCATCATGCCGCTCGGCGCTTTTGAAAAGGTCTATGGCAAAACGGGAATGGTGACGATAAGAGTCAAGGTGAAGGACGAAAAGCGGATTCCCGAGGCCAAGGAGGAGCTGACCGGGCTGATGCGCCGCATACGGAAGCTGCCGCCGGGCAAGGCGGATGATTTCGGCATCAACGAGCAGCAGGCTTTCAAGAGCCAGCTCGATCCGATCAGGAACGGCATCGCCCTGGCGGGCATCTTCATCACCGGCATGTCACTGTTCGTGGGAGCCATCGGCATCATGAACATCACCTTCGTGAGCGTCAAGGAGCGCACCCGCGAAATCGGCCTGCGCAAGGCGCTCGGCGCGCGACGGCGGACGATCCTCATGCAGTTCCTCATCGAGTCGGTGATGATCTGCCTGGTCGGCGGCGTCATCGGCCTCGCCACGGCACTCTCGATCACCGTGCTCATCCAGAATCTCTTGCCGGACTTCCCTGTCAGCTTCTCGCCGATGCTGGTGCTGGCGAGTCTCGTGGTGTCGGTCGCCACCGGCGTTATCTCGGGCCTCGCTCCGGCGGTGTCGGCCTCGCGACTCGATCCGGCCGTTTCACTCAGATACGAATAGCCATGATGCTCTCGATCAGGGAAACTTTGGTGCAGGCCGCGACTTCGCTGGCGGTCAACAAGTTGCGTTCGGCCTTGACGACGCTCGGCGTGGCGGTGGGGGTCTTTTCGATCATCGCGGTGATGACCGCACTCGACGCCGTTGACCGCTCGATAGCGTCTGGCTTGTCGAGCCTTGGCGCAAACACCTTTCAAATCCAGAAAAACCCCGCCGCGGTCTTCGGCAGCGGCCACAGCCGGAATCTGTACGCCAACCGCAAGGATATCACCTGGCAACAGGCGCAGCTCTTCAGAAAATATATGGGCGAGAGTGCGCGAAACATCGGCTTCATCATCACGAGCCAGGCCGCCCAGGCCAGTTACGGCAACGAAAATACCAATCCTGACGTAACGCTGACCGGCGGGGATGAGAGCTTCGCCCCAGCCAACGGCTTCGATGTGATTTCGGGACGGAATCTGAACGACGGCGATCTCCGCTACGCCTCCAATATTGCCGTGCTCGGCAGCGACGTGGCGGCAAACCTTTTCCGGCAGGGGCAGAATCCGGTCGGCAAAGAGATCAGAGTCAACGGAAAAGTGTATACGGTGGTCGGCATATTCAGCAAGAAAGGGGCGGCCTTCGGCCAGAGCCAGGACAACTTCGTGCTCATTCCGATCAGCCGCTATCTCGAAGAGGTGAACGAAAAGTCGAGCATCTCCATCACGGTCGAGGCGACCTCGCAGAAGGTCTACAAGCAAACCATCGACCGGGCCATCGGCGCGATGCGGCTGGCACGGGGCTTGACGGTCAGAACGCCGAACGATTTCGAGATCAGAACCAACGAATCGCTGGTCGAGTCGTTCCGCGACATCCAGCGCATCGTCGGCACCGGTGCCTTCATCATCAGCTTCATGGCGCTGCTCACTGCGGGCGTGGGCATCATGAACATCATGCTCGTCAGCGTGACCGAACGCACGCGCGAGATCGGCGTTCGCATGTCGGTCGGCGCTCCCCGGCGCACGATCCTCGAACAATTCCTGGTCGAAGCGCTCTTGCTCTCGCTTGGCGGTGGTGTGCTCGGCATCGTCGCCGGAGCGAGCGCGGGCAACCTGGTCGCGCTCCAGTTCAATCTGCCGGTTATCCTGCCGTGGCTCTGGATCGCGGTATCACTGCTGGTCTGTTCGGCCATCGGCGTGTCGTTCGGCCTCTTCCCCGCCTGGAAAGCATCACGCCTCGATCCGGTTCTGGCGTTGCGCTCGACGCACTGAAACGGCCTCCTGTGCAACAACTCAATAAATGCCGAAAGCGCTGATAAAAGCTGACAAGCGCTGCACGACCCCCAGCTCTCCAGCGGCCATGGCCATCAATTCGCTTTTTCCTGACCACTCAAGTTTCATCTGCCTGTCGGCTGATTGCCAGGCGGGAATCACGCTCTTTTCGACCCACTGCCAACGGTCAGTCGGATTGGTGACACTTTTCAGACCGGCAAGCGTTTCCAAATAACCGTGAAATGAACTGAAGGATGTCCGGCACCGGAAATCGGGCATTACCGAGCCTGAAAAGTCCAGTTCGCTACCGAACGAAGCCATGAGCCGTCCGGCAGGGCTGAGTCTGTCGAAAACCGGCTGAAGCACATCGACCTGCTCGTGACGGAGCAGGTAAATGTTGCCCTCCCAGACGAGGCGCTCTCCCTCGATATCGTTTTCACCCCGGCGCAGAAGTTCACGCCCGCGATCGATCATGCCGAATCCGGTGATCAGCTTTGCATCGTCGGTTTCGGAAGCACAGGCCATCAGTTCATCCATCCCGCCGACGATATATGCCGCGTGAACCCATGCGATATCCCGGTAAATGTTGTTGTTGCCTTGCCGTATCTCTTCAAAATCGGCGAACAGAAGCCGGTCGGCTCCGAAACGGTGCAGCGAAAGCAAGAGCGCATCGGCTTCGATACGCTCCGGTCTGGTCAGGAGTTCCGCCATCAGGATGGCAAGCCCGACCTGCCGGGAAGCGAATGAGGCCATGCCTGCCCATTTGAAAATGTGCGGATGTTCGAGATACCATGCCGCATAGCGAGCGGTAATCACGCGATTCCGGTCAGCATACTGCTCCGGCGCAGGCAACTCCGCCTCAAGCTCCTGCCGCCACGATTCTCGGGTTCGCGACATAATTCTTCATCATCGGGAATAGTTTACTGTATTACTGTATTGACAACCATACGGCACGGCAATTAATTTTGCCCACCGTGCAGTCGCCCGCCTTCTGGCATGGAATCATGAACAGCACAGACGGATATCTGTGTTTTTCATACATTAAATCGAGGTGTACCACTCGGGTGCGGAGAGTCTTTCCGGATTTTTCGGCGACAAGCTGACCATAGACAACAGGCGTTTCCATTGAACACAAAACCATTACAACGATGAACACCATGCAGAAACTTGCAAAACCCGCCGCTTTTGTGATGCTCTTTTCCACGGCATCGATGATCACCGGATGTGAATCATCCACGAACGCCGGTCGCGGCGCTGGTTACGGTGCGGCAGCAGGCGGGGTTATCGGCGGCATCATCGGCAGCGAAACCGGCAGTTGGGCCAAAGGCGCGCTGATCGGCGCGGTCATCGGCGGTGCGGCTGGCGCGGTCATTGGCGACTACATGGACAAGCAGGCTGATGAAATACGTCAGGAGGTCAGAAATGCCCGTGTGGAACGAGTCGGCGAAGGCATCCGCGTGGTCTTCGACACCGGCCTGCTTTTCTCGTCCGATTCAGCCACCCTCAATGCCGACAGTCAGTACAATATCGAAAAGCTGTCGAGAATCCTGAACCGGTATGACGATACCAACGTGGTCATCGAGGGACACACAGACAACACTGGCACTGAATATTCGAACCAGACGCTCTCCGAGCGCCGCGCCGAATCGGTTTCGACGCTGCTGCGAACCTATGGCGTTTCTGGCCAGCGACTCACCGCAATCGGATACGGCGAAACACGACCGGTAGCAACCAACGAAACGGAGGTGGGCAGACGCCAGAACCGCCGCGTCGAAGTGCTGATCTACGCCAACAACGAGCTGAAGCGACGGGCCGAAACCGGAGAGCTGAGGCTCTGAAGTTCCAGATAAACGAGAGCGTTTATCGTAACAAAAAAATTCTTATCTTTGCCCGTCCGGTTTAATGAGGTGTGTTTCACTCAGGCCGGACGGGCAGGCTTCTTCACGGCATAACCATTGGTTTGCCCGGACAACCTGGCCGACAGAAGTATCGACCACAAGCGTTTAAATACCATGCATTACCAGAACGCCGAGGATGTCCTTTCAGCCTGGATAACCGGCATTTGTAACGGCACTATCGACACAGTCGAAGCGCTCTACCACGAAAACGCTGTACTCATCCCCACCTTTTCGCCTCATACGGTCAACACCACTGAAGGTATCCGCAACTATTTCGAACAGCTTGCAACCAGAGAAAACCTTCAAGTCCGGCTCTATGAGAAATCGCTGAAGAAGCAGTTTCTTGGCGGTAGCGCCTGGATTCTGGGCGGTATCTACGCCTTCGAGTTCGAGGTCGATCAGCTTCTGTTGACTTTTCCATCAAGGTTCACTTTTGCCGTGAATCTGGAGTACGAAAAACCGATCATCCATCATCATTCTTCACAGGTACCGAGAAACCTGTCGTGATCCGACATTTAGGTGGAAAAAACCATTTTCGGTCGTTACCACGAAACCATTATTGTGAGAGAAGAAAACTACCCATATGCCTTCTCTTCTGGATTATGCGCTCTCGCATGCGCTTTTATTCTGATTATACGTTCCGGTAACATTCTGTTGAGCGAAATCACTCCTCAAAGAGTGGTCGGTTTTATCCTGGTCGATTTCCAGTTTCTCATGCCGATTTCATCTCGAATATCCTCGCAAACATTAAGAACATAATCCAGATTCTCCCTGGAAAGACCGCTATGAACTGAAAAACGAATGAGCGATCGATTTTTCGGGGTTGCCGGCGTCAAAAATGGAGAACCGAAAATGTTTCTTTCTTCAAGTGCGTCACGAAGCCTTTCCGTATCGGATTCTAATCCGCTTATAATTGACACAATCTGGGACTGGCTGGTAATGGCGTATCCAAGCGAGGAAAGACTTTCTCTTAAATATCTTGAATTTTCATTTAGCGCTTCTCGTCGATAATTTTCCGCCATAACCACATCGAGCGTTGCGTTGAATGCAGCTATTTCATGGTCAAGAAGAGCGGTACTGAAAATTGACAGATTAGAAATGTATGGATAGTACTTTGCAAATCTTGACGAACAAAAAATGATACCAGCTCGCCCAGCAAATGCCTTCGCAAGACTTGCTGTAACAAAATGAACCTGATCGGTCAATCCGCATTGGCTCACCATACCCGCACCATGCTCGCCGTAAGCCCCGAGTGAATGGGATTCATCGACCACCGATACGCATCCATGGTGGCCGGAAACAGCAATAATGTCCCGAAGAGGAGCGATATCACCGGATGTGCTGTATATGGAATCGACAACAACGACACCTTGGCCGTGCTCAGTGATAAGTCTATCGAGGTGCCTGGCATCGTTATGGCGAAATGGGTAGGCATTCGCGCCCGCAATTTTGATTCCTTCCCAAAGTGACATATGAGCGAAAAAATCGATATATACCGGTACAGTGCTATCGGCAATCACCTCCATAAGGCCGATATTGGACGCCCAGCCTGACTGGCAGAGTATGCTGCTCTCAAAACCCGTAAAATGGGCCATTCTTTTCTCAAACCGCTTCAATAAACTCTCTTCATGCAGAAATACCGCTGACATGAAGGGCTCACGATTCATGGCTGAGAGCATATTTACCTGTGCGTTCCTGATATGGGGATGGCTTGAGATGTTCAGGTAGTCATTGCTTTGCAGCATAATTGAACCAGCATTTGGCAAACAATTGCCGAGCACAAGCGGCTTCTTGTTTTTTCTGGGCTTGAAATATTTGTAATCACAATGACGGAGTCTTTTCTCAATAAAATCAGGAAAATAGGCGGAGTGCTTATGTCCATGCGAATTTTCAGTATTCATATATTTTTTTTACCATTAACTACTTTGTTTGGCTCTGTATATATAAGCGATAATTGTAAAGTATTTTATCGACTATCAGTAAAAAATGCTTATTGCTCCGGCCACCACAAGATGTAAGCCCACAACGACAAACGATTTTGCTAAAACCATGATTTATCTTGCGTTATCGGCGAGTCCCGGCTCTAATGCCGAGGCTGTTGTTATGAGTGTTAATATTCTGAGAAATAAACTACAGACAAATCGCCAAACCACCGTAATCACAACAAAAAGAAACTTTTTTGTCAATCATCCATTTATACAGAAAATCTCGCGTGACAGGAGTTCCTGCTGAAAATTTCGAGTTTATCCATTCATACTCTTTTTCATCGCTCTGGAAAACAGATAATACTGTAATTCTTCTCATTTGAGGTAAATCAGCATAACAAGGAATCAGAAGAGCCTTTGTATGAACCAAACTCAGGCTGAATCAATAACAGTCAATTTCACAACGGCCACTCAGCAAGTTACCAAAAACAGCCGTAATGCACCTTGAGGTTGTTAACCCGATCAAATAACAGGCACAATAATACGCCAATATCACACCCACAATACAATCCGGGTTGGCTTGATACTAAAAGTTCCTCCTGACAATGCGAACATGCATGGCGTGCATGCTCTATATATCTCCTGATGCAACATGCCGGTAAGTACAAATACGCAACGTTTATCAGCTTAAGTGGTGAATGGGCTTGGTGAAAAGAGCGCGTCGTATTACATTAATATAAATAGATAACCCAATAAAGAGGTCACTGTGTGCCAAATTATTTTCACCATCTTTGTATGCCTGCTCATCGAAAAGCTGGGTCAAATCAAACAATGCGATACTGTTAAAGTATTTTTGGTGGATATGGCATAAGTAGAGACGTTCAGTGTCGCGCTGGGATCGAAGCCTTTTTATACAAGGCAGAAGCGGGAGGTATTTACAACGTGACAGGAGATCAACCTTGATAAAACTGATTCAAATAAAAGAATTCCTCTGGGAAAAAATAAAGGAATATCTCAGGGAAGGAACACTGCTCTCCCGGCACAACACTATAGTTGCGGGCATGGTTGGCGCAACATCTCATTTTTTGTTTTTTTTTATATATAAGTATGGATTTGCAACTTATGAAAGTTTCTGGCTGCGACTAATCGCCACCTGCTTATGTGTTAGCGTAATTTTTATGCATCGCCTACCATCTTCGCTCAAGCCTTTTTTCCCATACTATTGGCACTTCACCTTGGTTTTCTCTCTTCCTTTTATATTTACGTTTTTTCTGTTAATGAACAATTTTCATGAACTGTGGTTACTCTCGAGCCTTGCGCTGATTTTTATTCTGATGATGTTCGTTCCTAACTGGTTGATGTTTACCATTGATTTGTTTCTCGGAGTAGCCGCTGGTACTATTGTTTTCTTCATATTAAATCCTCATGTAACGTTACAGCCGACATTTAACATACCGTTGTACAGCATCGTCTTCGGTTTCTCGCTTTCTGCTGGATATATTTTCAGTATAAGTAACTGGAAAAGCCTGAAAGAACTGGAAAGACAAAAAGCCGAAGAGAAATTCCTTGCTCTAGAAGCCCTCGCAGGCAGTATAGCTCACGAGATGCGCAATCCTCTTTCGCAAATTCGTCACAATTTAGATGAAGTCTTGCATGAATTACCACAAAACAGTACAGAAAAAAATATCGTTTCCGTTCCGGCTTCTGCAATCGAAGTCATGAACAAAAGGTTGAGTCAGGCTCAGATGGCTGTGAATCGCGGACTCCATGTCATCACGATGACTCTGGGTAATTTCAGAAACACTGAAGTTTTAAAAGAAGAATTGATATGTCTTTCGGCAGTGACCGTAACCCGTAAGGCTCTGGAGGAATATGGCTATGCTACCGAGCAGGAAAAACATTTAATCCATCTCTGGCCAGGAGAAGATTTCCTGTTTCTTGGCGATGAGAATAATTACGTACTCGTTCTCTACAACCTGCTGGTCAATGCAATTCATGCACTCCATGCGGTGCCTGGCGGGCGCATCGACATATCGCTCCAGCGAGGGGAAACCGTGAACAGAATCATTGTAAGAGATAACGGCCCAGGGATATCTCCAAAAATCCTTTCCAAAATCTTCGCCCCCTTCTTCACCTCCGGGAAAAAAGGGGGCACCGGTCTTGGCCTCGCTTTCTGCCAGAGAGTGATGCACTCCGTCAACGGTGAGATCACCTGTAAATCGGTAGAGGGCAGCTATACGGAGTTCACCCTTGAATTCCCGCTGCTCGACCTGGCAGCTATCAACAAGTTTGAATCGAAGCTCTACGAGGAGTATGCCCCCATCTTTGCAGGAAAAAAACTGCTCCTCGCCGGGATTCCCTCGGAGTACGCTCCGCTTCTCCGCCGTCAGCTTTCACCGCTCAAAATCGGGCTTGACGATGCCGACGACAGCGATAAAGCTCTTGCAATGATCGGGGCAAACGGTTACAGCATCGTCCTCGCCAACGCTACACTCCCGCCGTCCGGGGCTGAAAAACTGGCAAAGTGCATCAAAAACAAAGGTCTGGATATTCCTGTTGTCGTGTGCAGTTCAGCTACCAATACTGCAATTGAAACCATCAAGGGGGTTGATGCCCTGATCTCGATGCCTCCTGCCCTGCCTGAACTTCTCTGCGCACTCAAAAGCTCGCTTGAGATGGTTCGGGATACGCTCAAGGAGTCGCTCTCGGGCAAGACTGTGCTGGTGGCTGACGACCTGGATTTCAACCGTCGGGTCATCAAACTGATGCTCAGCAAACTCGAAATCACGATTCTCGAAGCCACCAACGGTCTCGAAGCGCTGAATATACTGAATACACAGGCGTGCGATCTTCTGATCATCGACTTGAGAATGCCGGTGCTCGATGGTTTCGACACAGCAAAACGCATCCGTTCATCACCGTCATCCTACCGCGAAATTCCGATCCTCGGTCTGAGCGGCAATCTCGACAATGCAACACTGAGAATGGCCAAAGAGAGCGGCATCAACGACAGTCTCATCAAGCCGCTCAAGGTCAAGCCGTTTTTGCAGAAAGTGTCGTCAATGCTCAAAATCAGCCAGCCGGGTTGAACCGGAACCGCTCACTCCGATCAGCTATATTATATAATCAGAGCGAGCGGATAGAGGCAATCACCCCGCCAGCCTTTTCTGTAACTCCTGTAACCGCTTCTCCAGCGCTTCGAGCTGTGACTTCATTTCGCCAAGGCCGCGCACCTGCGCCTCCTGGCGGAGCTGGTCGCGCATCGGCTGGGCGGGCACGCCGCGAATCGCGAGGCCCGGTTCGAGGAAGGATTTCGAAATGCCCGCCTTTGCCGCCACCGAGGTGCGATCAGCGAGTTCGAGATGTCCCGCGAATCCCGCCTGACCGCCGATGAGGCACTGACGCCCGATCTTCACGCTGCCCGAAATTCCGGCCTGCGAGGCGATGACCG
Source organism: Chlorobaculum sp. (assembly GCA_013334655.1). Lineage (GTDB taxonomy): Bacteria > Bacteroidota > Chlorobiia > Chlorobiales > Chlorobiaceae > Chlorobaculum. Next base: position 21,337 of record JAAXXD010000029.1, read on the forward strand.
TGTCGCCGCCGATCCGGCAGTTGTGGGCAATCTGCACCAGATTGTCGATCTTGGCCCCTTTTTCGATGACCGTTGCGCCCATCGTCGCACGGTCGATGGTGGTGTTTGCGCCGATCTCGACATCGTCGCCGATCTCGACCGTACCCATCTGCGGAATCTTCATATAGGAGCCATTCTTCTGCGGCGCGAAGCCGAAGCCGTCCGCGCCGATTACCGCGCCGCTGTGAATGATCACCCGGTCGCCGATCGAGGTGCCGTCGTAAATGGTCACCAGCGGATAAATCGTGCATTCGGAACCGATGCTCACGCCATCCATGATCACCGTGTTGGGGCCGATCACCGTGTCGTCGCCGATGACGCAACTCTCGCCGATGACGGCGTGTTCGCCGACCGAGACGTTCCGGCCAAGGCGAGCCGAGGCGGCAATCGAGGCCGTTGCGGCGAAGCCGGGAGCCGCGATGCGGCGTGTTCCGGCAAAGTGCTGGAGAATGAAGACGAAAGCGGTGTAGGGATCGGCAACCTTCAGAAAGCTGGTTCCTGCCGGTGCGTCATCGAGCGGAGCTTTCGGGCTGACCACAACCAGCGACGCGCCGGTTCCTGCGATGTGACGATAATACTTCTCATTGGCCACGAAACTGACCTGGCCCGCCGTGGCCTCTTCGATCTTCGCCGGGCCGGTTATCTCGATGTCGCCCGCGCCAATCAGCTCGACAGGCTCGAAGCAGCGCCCGAGAAAGGCTTTGATTTCGGTAATTTTCATGCTTTGCGTTCTGACAAAGTCAGCCAGAAATTTTACTGATAATTTTAATCCGTTTTGCTATATTCTGAATCCTTACCGTTCCGGTTGCGTCAAGTTGTGCGCCGTACCCGGTAAACGAAGATGGAGCCGTAATATAATTCGTTTCATCAGAAAAAAGCAGTGAGCGATGGAAACACCTATCAAAATTGTCGCGGGACGCAGCAATCCGGAACTGGCCAAAAAAATCGCCGATTATCTCGGCACGCCGCTGTGCGATGCCAAGGCGGAGAACTTCTCGGACGGCGAGATTTCGGTCAACTATTTCGAATCGATCCGTGGCTCGGATATGTTCATTATCCAGTCCACCAATCCCCCGGCTGACAATCTGATGGAGTTGCTCATCATGATCGACGCCGCCAAGCGCTCTTCGGCGCACCGGATCACCGCCGTTCTACCCTACTACGGCTATGCCCGCCAGGACAGGAAGGACAAACCGCGCGTCGCTATCACCGCCAAGCTCGTTGCTAATCTGCTCACGCAGGCCGGCGCCGACAGGATTCTCACCATGGACCTGCACGCGCCGCAGATTCAGGGCTTTTTCGATATTCCGTTCGATCACCTCTATTCGAGCGTGGTGCTGATCGATTATGTAAAGAACATGGATATTGCCGACAACCTCGTCGTGGCCTCACCGGACGTAGGCGGCGTGAAGCTCGCCCGCAAGTTCGCCTCTGAACTCGGCACCGAGCTGGTCATCGTCGACAAGCGTCGCCCGAGAGCCAACGTGGCCGAAGTGATGAACATCATCGGCGACGTGAGCGGCAAGAACGTGCTGCTCGTCGATGACATGATCGACACGGCCGGCACCATCGTCAACGCAGCCAAGGCGATCAAGGATGCCGGCGGTCTGAAAATCTACGCAGCCGCCACCCATCCGATTCTCTCCGGACCGGCAGTGCAGCGCATCAACGACTCGGTGTTCGAGAAGGTGATCGTCACCGATTCGCTGGTTTCGGTACACGACTACTGCTCGAAAATCGAGACCGTCACCATCAGCAACCTGTTCGGCGAGGCGATCAAGAGAATCTACGATGGCGAGTCAGTCAGCTATCTGTTCGACAGCAAGAACATCACCCACAAGATTACCAATCATCACTAATAATTATAAGCGTTAACTGTTAAAGGAGCCAGAGGAAGAGCATGGAAACAAGAGCATTGTCTGTCAACCTTCGCGAAGTCAAGAAAAACGAGGCCGCAAGACTCCGCCGTCAGGGCCTGGTGCCAGCCGTCGTTTACCATAAAGGAGAAGCCAACACTACCATCAGCGTCGATGAAATCAGCCTGGACAAGCTCGTCCACTCGTCTGAGTCGCACCTGATCGACCTTCAGTACCCGGATGGCAAGTCAGTACGCTCCTTCATCAAGGACGTTCAGTTCGACCCGGTGAGCGACCGCGTCATTCACGCCGACTTCCAGCTCTTCTCGGCTGACGAAGTGGTCGAGATGGAGGTGCCGATCCACATCGAAGGCGAGTGCCCCGGCGTCAAGATCGGAGGCGGCAAAATCCAGATCAACGTGCACACGCTGACCCTGAAGGGCAAGCCAGAAGCTATGCCGGAACACTTCACCGTCGATATCACCGCTCTCGAACTTGGCCAGACGCTGCATATCCGCGACCTGCAGAAAGTCGCGCCGGAGGGCATCCAGATTCTTGGCGAAGCTGACGCTTCCGTGGTTTCGATCATGGCCCCGAGAAAAGAGGCTGAAGCCGCCGCCGAGGGAGCGGCCGTTCAGGCCTGATTTGCCATTGAACGGTTTCTGAAATGAACCTGAGCCGCCTTTTTTCGAAAAGGCGGCTTTTTTTTCGTGCTGCGGTTTGTAATCGTGCGGCAAGTGTCGTTTTTTGGGTACTTTGAGGATACCTTGATACAGATTCATTCATCTCTTCCCGATGGCTGCGCAACGAACGAACGACTCCTCCATACCGGCGCTGTATCGCATCGTGCCGGGAATCGGCCTCCTGAGCATGGGCAAACGCTCGACGGGCCTCTTTTACCTGCTCTCGACGCTCGGGTTTATCGCCCTCCTCGTCGCACGTTTTGACCTCGTCGTCATCAGCCTCCGCTCGATGGCGGCTGGCGTGACGCTGCTTGTACTGTCGCACACCGATTTGAGTCAGATATTCACGCTGGAAACGCTTGAATTCTGGATCGCAGCGCTCTACCTGCTCATCGTACCGTTCCTGCTGCTGCGCTTTTCGGTGCGCTCGTACCGCAAGGCGCTCCGGGAGAACGAGGTGTCGCAATCGGGCGAAGCGAGCCTCTGGCGGCTCGGCATGATCTCCTTCAAGCGCAACGGCATTTCGGTGGCGGCTTCAATGGTGATCTTCGTGCTCTACTCCGTCGCCTTCCTTGCGCCGCTGCTCTCTCCATTCAGCCCGTACGACCAGCAGGATTTCCTCGTCACGGCCTATCAGCCGCCGCTGACCCGCCTTGATGCGCTGGTGCTCCGACAGCAGAAAATGATGGTCATCCCTCTGAGATCCGGCGGAGACATGGCCTCCAAAGCGGCCAACACCCTGATTCTCGACAGCCAGAAGCTCAGGTCGAGAAACCAGGTTCACTCGCTGAAGTTCGTCAACAGCTACCGGATCAATGGCAGCGAGGTACTCTACCGGCAGGGCATGAGGGAGAAAAGCATTCCGCTTGCCGATCTTGTCAGCGTTTCCGGTAACAGCGCCAAACCGGAGTACGCCGTCACCAAAACCTTTCTGCTCGGCACCGATCAGTATGGGCGCGACATCTTCAGCCGCGTGCTTTACGGCTCGCGCATATCGCTCTCCATCGGCTTTCTCGTAGTGCTCATCTCGGTCTCGCTCGGCACGGTGATCGGTATCTCGTCGGGCTATTTCGGCGGCTGGGTGGACGGCACGCTCATGAGGATTGTCGATGTGCTCATCGCCTTTCCGGCGCTGTTTTTAATCCTCATCATCATCGCCACCTTCGGCAACTCGATCTACCTGATCGTCATCACGCTGTCGTTCACCGGCTGGATGGGGGTGGCCCGCATCGTGCGCGGGCAGGTGCTTTCGCTCAAGGAGCAGGAGTTCATCCTCGCGGCCAAATCGCTCGGCCTGTCGAATCTGCGCATCATCTTCCGCCATCTGCTCCCCAACACGCTCACCCCAGTCATCGTAGCCGCGACGCTGCGGATCGGCAGCATCATCCTGACGGAGGCTGGACTCTCCTTCCTCGGTCTCGGCGTCCAGCCGCCCACGCCGAGCTGGGGCAACATTATCAACGAAGGGCGCGACAGCCTGCTCAACCACTGGTGGATTTCAACCTTCCCCGGCATCGCAATTCTCTCCACCGTGGTCTGCTTCAACCTGATCGGCGACGGCATTCGCGACGCCCTCGATCCGAGGATGCGCGGATGAGCGAGCGCTTCAACAACGATCCGGCGCGCTGGGAGGTGCTCGAATCGATCTACCTGCATCGGCAGCCGTGGCTCACCATGCGGCAGGACAAGGTGCGGCTCACGAGCGGACGGACGATCGACGACTACTACGTGCAGGAGTTTCCAGCCTGGGTGAACGTGCTGGCCATCACCGATGAGCGGCACGCGGTGCTCATCCGCCAGTACCGCCACGGAATCGGCGAAGTTTCTTGGGAGCTTCCGGCAGGCGTTGTCGATGAAGGTGAATCGATTCTTGATGGAGCAAAACGGGAACTCTACGAAGAGACCGGCTACAGCGGCGGCATCTGGACGCCGTTGATGGAGTTGAGCGCGAATCCGGCGCTTCAGAACAACATCTCCTTCACCTTTCTCGCCGAAGGAGTGAGCTTTTCCGGCTCGCAGCATCTCGATGCAACCGAAGAGATCACCATGCATCTCGTGCCGCTCGACCGCCTCCGTAACATTGTTTTCGACGGCGGGATGATCCAGGCGCTGCATGCGGCTCCGATACTCAAGTACCTGTTGCAGCACGGGTGAGATGAAAAAACAGAAACAGCTCGATCTGCTCGAAGAGGGCATTGCTTCGACCGGGCATAAAGTCCGTTATGAAAAGGGCAGCTTCATCGGTGGCGACTGCCGGGTGAAGGAGAACATGATCGTCGTTGTCAACAAATTCCTGCCCATCGAAGGAAAAATCGCCACTCTGGCCGCCGTGCTCCGCAAAATCAACCCGCCCGGCCTCTCGCCCGAGGTCGTCAAAATCCTCGACACCCTCGCCGTGCCCGACCTGTTCAGCAGTGACAAGATTTAGAGTTGTAGGATATTCTTCCCGAATTCGTCTCGAAATCGGATATTCAAGCACCGTCGGCATTTACTTGAAGATGCCGAGTTGCTTCAAGACCATCTTAAGGCTGACTGCGATATAACGGAAACCGGCTTTCAAGTTCGAGGCGTCCGTAGGGAACCTGTTTTTGCCGTGTTTTGGGGCTTTATCGGGAAAGGCGCGAATCATTCAGTGCTCGGAACGTAAAGAAAATATCCGCCTCAATTTGACATTCGCGTATTTTTTATTACAATAAAAGCTTACGTCCATGTTGAACCCGCGCGAACTCATCCAGAAACAGCCGGCACCTCCGAATCTCGACGTAATCAATAACGTAATAGCGTGGCGTATCCGAGATTTCGCTACCAGGCAGTTTAAACGGACAACCGTTTCCCGGATACCATAACCTCAGCAGTCATCAATCGATGGAGCATACTATCCGTACAGATTCATTGAAGCAGCAACTCGAACAGACGACCGGCAATAATTATGCCTGCTGCTATCAATGCGGCAAATGCACCGCCGGATGTCCCGCTGGCGGCTTCATGGACAATCCTCCCGCGAGGATCATGCGCCTCGTGCAGGCGGGTTACGTCGAGGAGGCGATGCAGAGCGATTCGCTCTGGTACTGCATCGGCTGCATGACCTGCACGGCGCGTTGCCCGCAGAACATGGAGATCGCCGGCACGATGGATGCCATCCGCGAAATGGCGCTCAGAAGCGGCATCGTCTCGTCCGACAAGTCCAAAAAGCTGGTCACGGCCTTCCATACTTCGTTCCTGAACACAGTGCGCAAAAGCGGCCGTTTGCAGGAACTGGCGCTCGTCAACAGCTACAAGCTGCGCACCCGCACCTTTTTGCAGGACGCCGGGGCGGGCCTGAAGATGATGAAACAGGGCAAGATCAATCCGGTGACGGCCATCACTTCGAAGGAGACGGTCGAGCATAAGGAGCAGATCGAGAAGATTTTCACTATCGCCGAACAGCCAAGCCATGCGCCCGCGCCCAGGCGCAAGCCGA
>JAAXXD010000030.1 GCA_013334655.1 Chlorobaculum sp.
GATCATCTGAATCCGATGGCGGGATAACCAACCCAATGTCGGAGCGTGGCAATTGCCGTCTGGCCCATGCCGAGATCATCAACTTTCAGATGCGGCTGGCTGATGCTTGTAGCGTAGCCAACAGGCACTCCCGATAACGGGCGGCTCTGCTCCAGCTTCTGGAGATCGAGCGCGGTAAACAAGCCAACAGGAATTGCATAGCGACCGCACCAGCTCAATTTTGATGCCTTGAAATTATCCGGTCTGGTCGTGTAGCTATAAAATCTGGCGATTTTTTCCTCGCTCAATTCCGATTCAAAACAGTCGCTTATTATTTCCCGATCATTCGCCTCCGCCAGCACTTGAGCATTACTGCCTGTTCCATAACAAGCAAAATTATGTCCGTCCCACGCTTCATCACCATAATGCACCGCATCGGATGAAATCAGAATAGAAACATCTTCACCCCATCGCAAATGCTTCTTTTCCATCGCCGAAAACAGCGCTTTTGCCAATTGACGACTGATCGTTTGCATTCTTTCATACTTCATGAACGGCACCAGAATGCTGATAATTTCCACATCGCGATTCTGATATTGCAGAAAAGGAATCATCGCCTCGGCGGAATATTCTGTTGTTTGCATTGCATCATGCACAACAACCATATCACGCGGCAACCGGTTCATCAATTCATCCCGCAGCGGAGAGACCGTTACCGCACCATACGGGCCGCGCCATGAGGCAAAGCTGTCGAACACCAGCCGGTTTTCGAGATTGTAGAACCACGCTCTGTGCGCTACGCCGAAAATGATCACCGTTTTTGCCTTGATATTTCTCAGCGCCGCCGGATAGAGCCAGCCCGCGTATGAATAATCATCATGCGGGCAGATCGCCGCCCGCCACACCGTCCCTTCGGACTGCTGCGTACGAAGCAAATCATCACGATTGAGCGCCCTGATTCGCGCCATAACTGAATCCATCTGCCAGGCACGATGCGCAAATCCAACCGTATCAGCCAAGCCGCGTGTCGATGGTTCGGCGTCACTCCGTGCAAGCAATGAACTGCTTGAGGGTATGAGCGCGAAAATCAAAAAGATTGAGACAAGGATGCGCATTGCAGGTTTCACCTTTAGCAATTCGGTGGTCTGAGTGGACTTTGTGGACATTAACAATGCGCCCCGTCCACTCAGTCCACTTCGTTCGCGCTTTTACAGTTCGTTCTGTACGAGCTGCTCGTAGGTTTCGCGGCGGCGGGTCAGGGTGACTTCGTCGCCGTCGACCATCACCTCGGCGGGGCGAAGGCGACCGTTGTAGTTGCTGCTCATCACCGCGCCGTACGCGCCGGATGAGAGCACGGCGAGCAGTTCGCCTTCGGCGGCGTCATCGATGGCGCGCTGGCGGGTGAAGAAGTCGCTCGATTCGCAGATCGGGCCAACCACGTCGGCCACGATGCTCTTGTCGTGCTGCGTGACGGAGAGCACTTCGTGGTGCGACTGGTAGAGCGCCGGGCGAATCAGCTCGGTCATGCCCGCATCGACGATGAAGAACTCCTTGCCGACATGATTGCGCTTGCGGTAGAGAATTCTGGTCAGTATCACCGAAGCGTTGGCCGCGATGAAACGGCCCGGTTCGAAAATCACCGTGACGCCCTTGTCTTCAACCATCGGAATGAGCTTTTCAGCGAACTTCGTGATCGGCGTGGCGGGCTTCTGCGGATCGTAGGTGACGGGAAAACCGCCGCCGAGGTCGAACCATTTGATGTCGAAACCGAGATGACGGGCCGATTCGAGCACGTCGAGCAGCTTCTGCGTCGCGGCGACGTAATATTCAGGATCGAAAATCTGCGAGCCGATGTGCATGTCGAGTCCCTGCAGCGACAGGTTCGGCAGGGTTTTGAAGAGGTTGAACACCTCGCCGAGTTCAGAGACATCGATACCGAACTTCTCCTTGCTGTCGCCGGTGGTGATGTAGGGATGGGTCTCGGCGGTCACGTTGGGGTTGATCCTGATGGCCACGCTCGCCACCTTGCCGAGGCGCGAGGCCACGCGGTCGATGGCGCGAAGTTCGGAGACCGACTCGGCCTTAAGCAAGAGCACGCCCGAGGTGAGCGCATATTTGATCTCCGCCTCGCTCTTGCCGATTCCGGCCATGATGATCTTCTCTGCGGGCACGCCAGCTTTGAGGGCGCGATAGAGTTCGCCGCCGGAGTTTACATCGCAGCCGCACCCCTGTTCGGCGAGCGTCCGGATGACCGAGAGGTTGAAGTTCGCCTTGACCGAGTAGCAGGTGAAGTGCGGCAACGAGGCGAACGCCTCCTCGAACGAGCGGTACTGACTGACCAGGCTCTGGCGGCTGGTCACGAAAAGCGGAGTGCCGAACTGCTGGGCCAGCTCGTCGAGCCTGACCGAGTCACAGCAGAGGGTTCCGTCGGAAAATGAGAAAAAATGGGTGTCCAACACGATGCGCTCTTGGTTTGAGTAGTTTAAAATACCGGAAATTAATCTTTCCCGATACCGAAACAAAAATTCGCGATCTCTTGCATAAGTGCAGGGCTTGCGGTATATTGGCAGCTCTTAAACAACTAACTGACCGACGATACTGATGGCAAAAGGAAAAGAGAACAGAATCGTGATCACCCTCGAGTGCACCGAGGCGAAGAAGGAGGGCGTGCCTGTTTCGAGGTACACCACCACCAAGAACAAGAAGAACACGACGGAGCGCCTCATACTCAAAAAGTACAATCCGAACCTGAAAAGGCACACCGAGCACAAAGAGATCAAGTAATTAGCATAATTGTCAAAAAAGCTTATCTTGCCGATGAGCCTTTTTGACAAGGTCAATGCCCGAATGGCGGAACTGGTAGACGCACTCGTTTCAGGGGCGAGCGCCGAGAGGTGTAGGAGTTCGAATCTCCTTTCGGGCACCAACTTTATGCAGGATACTCATGTGCAAGAACATCAGATTTGAAAATATTTCCCCTTTGTTGTTCTGAAAAGATTTTGATTACAAGGCAAGCACCTTCTAAAGAGGTGCTTTTTTTGCTTCTTTTTAATTTCTAAACCGGTGTGGTAGTGGATCATACAAAAATCAATCTCATCGTTCGCCTTCAGCACATCGACAACATGATCGAAAGCATCATGTGTCTGCAGAAAGGCTTGCCGGAAGAGATTTCCGCGCTTGAGGAGGACCTCGCGTTCACCTCTCGCCAGATCGAGGCCCGGAAGAAAATCGCCGACGATCGTCTGAAACTGCGCGAGCGCCTCAATGGCGTCATTGCCGATTGCAGGGAAAAAATCCGCTCCTTCAAGGAGAAGCAGACCCTTGCCCGCAACAACAAGGAGTACGACGCACTCTCCAAGCAGATCGAGTATGAGGAGAAGGAGATCGCGCAGGCTGAAATCCAGCTTCAGGACATCGCGCACGCCGAGCACCACTCGCAGGAGTTGCAGAAAAAAGGACGCGATCTGATCGCCGAGAACCGTTACGACGAAATCTCCGAGGAGATGATGCCTGACGATGTGTTGCAGCAGCAGATGACCGACCTCGGCCAGCAAGTGCATCAGAAAAAGGAGGAGCTGGAGGGAATCATCGTCGAAACCGCCGGCGAAGTCGCCACGCTCAGGGAGATTCTTTCGGAGCAAAGAGCTGCGGTTGCCAAGGAGGCCAAGCGCCTGCTCGACAAATACGACCACCTCAAGAGCGGCTCAATGCAGAACGCCGTTGTCAAACTCCACCGCCAGGCCTGTTCCGGTTGCAATACGAGGGTGCCAACCAACCGCCACACCATGATCGTGCAGGGCGGCTTTTACGTCTGCGAATCGTGTGGCCGCATCGTGGTGCACGAGAGGCTTTTCGAAGAGGCGGCGACGAGCGCCCAGCAGTAATATTGACTTTGCCAAAATGACGGACGAACGGATTTATCCTTTCGTCCGTTTCTTTTTTTATGGCCGCCTGCAAAGGTGCGCCGCATGTTCATCGACATTGCTGAAACCGCAAGCGTGCAGTCGCTGCATGGCGTGAGCCGCGCAGAGGAAAGTCCGAACTTCACAGGGCAGGGTGCCGGTCGAGAACTTCGTTCAAGGCCGGGGGCGGCGGCGCAAGCCGTCCGTTACAGAGAGTGCAACAGAAAGCGAACCGCTCCGGCCCATGCCGGAGTAAGGGTGAAAAGGGGGTGTAAGAGACCACCAGATACGCCAGCAATGACGTATGCTATGAAAACCTCCCCGAAGCAAGGCCAAATAAGGGTGCTTTTTCCGCAAGGGAAGCAGGGTTGCCCGCCCAACTGCTCAGGTCATCGACCTGAGTAAAGTATCCGGGTAGGCCGCATCAGATAAATGACTGCAGCTTCGCCACTCGATGGTGATTCACAGAATTCGGCTTACAGCTTCGGTTTCGGCTTTTTTTGTCCTGCTCACTTCAGCCCCCGTTTTGCAGCACCTCCCGCACCTTGTCGAGAAGCACCGGAACCAGAAACGGTTTCTGCAGAAAGGTCAGCCCTTCGTCGAGCACACCGTGCCGGGAAATAATATCTTTCGTATAACCCGACATGTAGATCACTTTGATGCGCGGGATAATGGCGCAAACCTTATCATACAGCACTCGTCCGTTCATGCCGCGCATGACCAGATCGGTCAGCAGCAAATCGGGCGTGAACTTTCCCTGTTCGAGCAGCGCCAGTGCCTGCTCTCCGCCTTCGGCCTCGCGGATGTCGAATCCCTCTTCGATCAACGCCTGCACAACGAATTTGCGCACCATCTCGTCATCCTCGACAACCAGCACGGTCGCGCCGTCGCTCTTCTGAACCGGCATGGCTGTGAGCGGCTCGACCGGCTCGGCTTCGCTCGACCTGAGCGGGAAGTATATCCTGAACGACGTCCCCGCGCCCGGCTCGCTCTCCACCTGGATGATGCCGCCATGCTGCCTCACGATGCCGTAAACTGTGGATAGACCGAAACCGGTGCCCTGCCCTTTGGGCTTGGTGGTGAAAAAAGGTTCAAAGATATGCCCGAGCGTCTCCCTGCCGATTCCGCTTCCAGTATCGTGGACGCTCAGCACGGCGTAGTCACCGGCGGCCAACCCCTCGAAATAGCGCTCCTGCCCCGGCTCGATGACCATCGGCGAAGTTTCCAGAAGCAATTTGCCGCCCGCGGGCATTGCATCTTCTGCATTGACCGCGAGATTCATCAGAATCTGTTCGAGCTGGCTCGCATCGCCCAGCATCACCATCGCCCCTTCGTGCAGATGATACCGGATGTCGATATCGTCTCGAATGGTTCTGCGAAGCAACTGCTCGAACTCCCTGATCACGGCGTTCAGGTCGATCATCCTGAATTCGAGTGCCTGGCGGCTGCTGAAGGCCAGAAGCTGGCGGACAAGGTCACGGGCCTTGAGCGAGGCGTGGTGAATGATTTCGATGCGCTTCAGGCGTTTATCCGTTTCGGGAAAAGCGCGCGACAGCATCTCCGAATAGCCGAGCACCGGCGTCAGGAGATTGTTCAGGTCATGGGCGATGCCCCCGGCCAGGCGGCCAATCGATTCGAGCTTCTGCGACTCGAAAAGCTGATGCTCCAGCTCGGCGCGTTCGTGCTCGACCTTTTTCCGGCGGCTGATGTCGCGCAGAAAGACCAGTGCGCCTTGCTTTCCTGCAAACACGAACGGCACGGCGGAGACCTCGGCAAAGAGCTCGCTGCCATCCAGGCGGAGAAATCGCTCTTCAAGCGCCGGAGCTGAGTGCTGAAATTCGTTAACATGGCGTATCCTTTCAATAACCACACCCCGGTAATCGGGATGAACCATATCGACGACGCGGCGTCCGAGAATCTCTTCCGCTTTCGATGCGCCGAACAGCGCGATGGCAGAGCGGTTCAGGTAGGCGAAACAGCCATCTGTCTGAATGAAAATGGCATCTGGCGCTGACTCCACAACCGACCGGAACCGCGTCTCGCTTTCACGCAGCGCGGTCTGTGAAGCAAGCCTCTCGGTAATATCCTGCACGGTAGCTATCCTGTAAATGAGCCTTCCATCCTCTCCCCTGACACTGACCACATCCATCTGGACAGGAATGGTGGTGCCATCTTTACGCAACATCCTTGCCTGGTAACTGGAAAATCCCGTGCTGTCAACAATTTCGATGTTGCGCATCACCGTTTCACGATCTTCAGGAGCATAGAGTGTTGGAATTGAGAAGCCCTCGATCTCCTTGACCGACCAGCCGCACAGGCGGGCGAATGCCTCGTTGCAGGTTAGCACCTGGTTGGTTTTGGGGTCTCCTATGGCGATGCCGTGAGCACAGAGCCTGAAGGCGTATGCCCATCGGCGGGTATTCATCTCCTGTTCGATGCGGTCAGTGATGTCCCTTGCGACGGCGTACAGAACGCCCTCTTCGACTGGCGTGCTGTTCCATTCAAACCAGTGATATGAACCATCTTTGGCGCGATACCGGTTGACGACATTGAGTGTTCCCTCCTGACCGGATACTCGTCTTTCAAGTTCAGCTTTGGTCGATGCAACATCGTCTGGATGGAGCCACTCGATGAACGGCGTGGAGAGCAGCTCCTGTTCTGTATAACCGAGCGTCTTCTGCCATGCCGGGTTGACTTTGGTGAAATAACCGCTGACAGTAGCGATGCAGACCAGTTCAGGCATGAGATTGAAAAACCGCTCGAACTCAATCTCCGCTTTTTTGCGCCGGGTGACATTCTGCACCATGCAAAAAACGCCGTTTACCTTGCCGACGCTGTCGAAAACCGGCACTTTGGTCACCTTGAACCAGAATTTTCCCTCGGGCCCCGCGATACTCCAGTCACCCTCCAGCGGGCGGGCAGTACGCACCACTTCAGCATCGCGGGCAACGTGCAGGGATGCGTCATCGAGCGGGAAAAGCTCGAAATCGGATTTTCCGATCATCTCCTCAGCGCTTTTACCAAGAAAGCGGCAAAGAGCGGGACTGACAAAACGGTACACCGAACCGGTGTCTTTGAGCGCAAAAAAATCGGGAGTGATTTCAAGCAGCGTATTCAGAAAGCGGTTCTTTTCAGCCAGCTCAGCCTGAAGCCCATCGATACGGCGATGGGCCTCTGCAAGCTCCAGCCTCAGTTGCCGGATTTCATCCGCCGAATGATCAGTCATGACCGTGTCAGACATCCTCGCCTATGGTTTGAACCATAACGGCACCATCCTCCTCGGCGACGTCGATGACAAGGCTCACCGGACGGCAACACACCTCGCAATCCTCGATATACTCCTGATGCCCGATCGAACAATCGACCAGCACCTCGAACGTTTGGGCGCAGTAAGGGCACTGCACAATCACTGTTTGCTCGATCTCCATGATCTGCCTCCGAGCCGGGTTTGATTATGAAAAATGCACCGGAACTTCATTTCAGCGAACGACAAACCGGATATTGAACTAACCCGCGGAAAGCCTCAGTTGGTTTCTCTCCGATAAACAGAAACCGGGCAGAGGCTCCGGTTCAGTTGAAAAGGACGGAGACGCGATCCTTGAACTCGAATTTCAGGCCGCTGTTTTTGCCAGACTTGCGCGTGAACTCTTTGTCGGACATGCCCTCATACTTGCCGGTCAAAAGATCAGGGCGAGCCAGAATTTTATCGAAATCCATCGAATAGAGGGTAATCCGGTTGCCGATCCGGTAGCTCGCATCGCTCCTGACGACGCGGCCATCAACGATGACCTCCATAGACATCTTCAGGCCTTTCAGAAAAGGCTTGATCATATCGAGCATCTGCGTCTGCTCTTTCGGGCTGGGCTTACTCTTCGAATCCGAAGCTGAAATCTTTCGGGAAGAGGCATTGATGTCAGATTGCTTGCTGATGATGAGTTCCGGATTCGCACCCCGTTTCATGGCGAAGGTGAACCAGGTTTCCGGCTTTTGCGTACCGGTGCCCTCAGGCTTGACCGCCGTGCTGTCGGCGGAGTGGTTCATCGTCATCTGCTGCGCATTTCCGATGCGCACCTTGTCGATATCATCGAAGGCATAGGTCACGGCAAACCCCTGCTGCTTGCGATTGTCGATTTTTTTGACGCCAACGGCCTTCACCTCCGGCCCGAATTCAGCGGCCATCTCGCTGAGCTGTTTTTCACTCGGCGGCGCTGGCTCCTTGCCCGGCTCGCCCCCCTCATCAGGACTGTTCATGATCTCTGACAACATGCCGGTAAAAAGCATCTTCTGTTCGATGGTTCCGCTGCCGTCCTTCTTGACATGAACCGTTGTGTGCATCTGAATGCAGCCGGAAAGCGTCAGCAACAGCACGAGGGCGAGCATCCTCGTCAACAACGTGACGCGCGGGAGGTGTTTTACGATCATAACCAGTACTCCTTCTTGGTTGATGGGTTTATCGAGCCGATAACGTTTTAGTTGAGTTTTAGCTGAGTTTCAGCAGCCGCTCGCACGCTTCGGCAAGGACAGGCTCCTCCTTGGCGAAGCAGAAGCGGACGAGATTCTCACCGCCGCCGTCGTGATAGAATGCCGAGCCGGGCACCGACGCAACGCCGGTTGCGTGCAGGATGTGCATCGCCCGCTCCCGCGCCGTTGCGCCGGGCAGGCGCTCGGTGTCGGCGAGCACGTAGTACGCGCCCTGCGGGATGTGCGGCTGGAGACCGGCCTGTACGAGCGCTTTGCAGAACAGATCGCGTTTGGCTTCGTACTCAGCCGACAAGCCAAGATAATACTCGTCGCCAAGCTCGCGCAGTCCCGCCGTGACGCCCGCCTGGAGCGGCGATGGGGCGCAGACGTAGAAGAGATCGTTGAAATAGCCGATGGCTGAGGCCCAGCGGGCGTCGCACAGGGCGTAACCGATGCGCCAGCCGGTGATGCTGAAGGTCTTCGAAAGGCCGGAGATGGTGATCGTCCGCTCCCTCATGCCGGGAAGCGCCGCCATCGATACATGCGAAAGGCCGTCGAAGACGAAATGCTCGTACATCTCGTCGGTAAAAACGAACAGCTCGTGCCGGATAGCGAACTCCGCCAGAAGCGCAAGCTCGTCGCGTGAAAAGACTTTGCCGGAGGGATTGGCGGGCGTATTGATGAGAATCGCCCTCGTCTTCGGCGTCACCACTGCTTCGAGGTCATCGATCCTGAACGACCAGCCATCCGACGGATCGAGCGGCACGAAGACCGGCGCGGCCTCGACCGCCCGGAGCGTCGAGACGTGGTAGCCGTAAAACGGCTCGAACACGATCACCTCGTCGCCGCGATTCAAGAGCGCCTGAAACGCGCAGTACATCGCGCCGGTCGCGCCAGCCGAGACGACGATTTCGCGGTCGGCGTCGAACATCACGCCCGTAAAGCGCTGCTGCTTGCCCGCAATCACCTGGCGAAGCTCGCGGATGCCGGTGTGGTGCGTATAGATGTTGCCGCCCTGCATGAGCGCATCCGCCGCCCCCTGCAACACCACCGGCGGCGCCGGCGTATCGCAAACCCCCTGCGACAGATTGATGCCGCCGATCCGGGCGCACTCGATCGACATCAAGCGAATATCGGACTGCATGACCAGCCCGGAGCGCCGGGCGAGATTGAGACTCATGAGATGGACAAGATGGATAATTATGGACAGTTACAGCCTTCAATGCTCAATAATAGGCAAACCGCGGAAACATCCCATGTCGCGTATAAAAACAGACTCCCCCGGTTGATGAGCCGAGGGAGAGAAGAAAAAAAGGAGCTGTCAGCCTGGCAAAGTCTGAATTAGTCTTTGACCGGAGGCTGCACCGTGATCGTCACCTTTTCGAGCGTAACCGGAGTTTCGGCCTGCTGAGGCAGGAACGGAAGCGAGAACGGGAGCTTTGGCAACGAGAACGGCAACTGCGGCAATGAAATTGACGGAAGCTGCGGAAGCGAGAACGATGGTAACGAAATGTTCGGCAGTGAAATCTGCGGCAACGAGAACGTTGGCAGCGAAATTATCGGCAGCGGAAGGTTGGAGATCACGCCCGCGATCTGATCCTTGAAGGGAATCGGAAGCGCCATCGGCCCCTGCTGAATCGCCTCGACGACCAGACCGGCAGCGCCCTGGATGGATTCCAGCATGTCGCCAAGCGCCTCCTTGCCGCCCATCTCGCCGCGCTGGATGCGGCCAATGAGGTTCTGCACGCCCGGCACGATCTGCTGCGCGGTGTCCTTGCCCATGTCGGCGGCATAAGCGATAAGGCCAAACGGATTGCTGAAAACGATGCGGCGCACCTCTTCGGGACGCGAGAGCACTTTGACCGTACCCTCGGTGGCGATGGTCGCCTGGCAGGCCATGCGTCCGCCCGCGGCGATCTGGCGCGGAGAGAGGAACGCCTTCTCGACGTCAGTGAGCGGCGCGAGGCAGTCGGCCCCCTCCTGAACGGTGATGTAGCAAGCCTGGCAAAGGCCGTGGCCTCCGCAGACGTAGCCCACATGGGCATGATTGAGCCGAGCGGCCTTGCCGACGGTCTGGCCGACGCTCGACTGTGCCGGTTTGTCGTTGATGATGAGATTCATTGCGGTAGCTGTTTTTGGTTTGCAAAGGCCCCATGCACTGCCGTCAACAGAAAGCCGAACGGCACAGGGAACTACGATGCAGGGATTTGATGGGGATAAGTTAGTAAAAAATTTCAATCCCTGATGCAAAGTTCATGTGGCATAAAAATACCCCTATCGTCACTTCCCGGAACAGTCATTGATCTGGCATCATCCTGACAGTCAAAGAAAAGCAGGTGCATCAAGACAGATCAGTGCCCATCATTGAACCTACCAACTTCCTGAAGAACCGCCCCCACCTGATGATCCTCCTCCCCCAGAAAACCCTGAATCACCTGACGATCCAGATGAGTCTGAACCTCCAGATCGAATCGTCATTCCACAGATTATTGTCTGACCTTTAGTACGTAAATCTTCTGCCGCCTTTTGATACCACCCGGACTTTTGTATAAAAAATTTTGTTACCGGGAAACCGATCAGATATACAATCAAACAGGATAACGCACCAGCTTGCCCCAGAATAGCGTTTGGAAAAGTTGCCCAGAATGGTATTAAGAAAAAGTATAAAAGCCAGCCTTGACTCGGATTCAGTATCCCGATAACAGTAAATAATCCAAGCATTCCGAAAATACACGCCCCCACAAGAATCCGTTCTTTAATCGAAAATTCCGGGCTATCCATATCAATCGAATTCGATTTTTTCGTCGAATCGGCATTGATGGGTGTCTCAAGGATTACTCCGCCTTCAAGAACTTTTATCACGGCTTTGGTGCCATCAGTGATGCCGCCCTCATAGTCTCCATTTTTGAATTTTGGAGTCATAACCGTTCGAATAATCCGTCCCGCAGTTGCATCGGTGAGGGTTCCCTCAAGGCCATAACCCACCTCGATGCGCATCCTTCGGTCTTTGGGTACCACCACAATCAAAACACCGTTATCCTGGTCTTTCTGACCAAGCTTCCACGATTCGAAAACCTTGACTGCGTAATTTTCAATGCTCTCCCCATCGAGCGTGGAGATCGTCAGAACCGCTATCTGGTTTCCTGTTCGTTTTTCATGCGCTTGCAGACTCTCCGACAACCCCTGTTTAACCGCCGGGGAAAGAATTTGTGCTTTATCAGTAACCCTCCCCTTCAGATAGGGCACCTCCGCTCCAAATAGCAGAGAAGTGATAAACAGCACGACAGGAAGTAACAGAAAAATCGATCGTGTCTTCATATTCCCTCCTTCTCGATTATTTCATTGGCCAGTTCATCGTTATGGGCCTCCTGAGAGGCGATTTTCAGTATATCAGACAGATAATCAAAACGATCTGGTTCATGTGTGATTTTCAGTCTCGGCAATGTATTCAGCCAAGCGACGTCGATCTTGATCTGATAATGTTTGCTTCACCAAAATCATCGCATTAATAAGTTTACTTTTTTTGAAATATAATCTTCCTGGCTGGATATCTTAAAAAAATCAACTACTTTTCGTTCTTATCACCCTGGAATAGACGAGATTTCATAATTAGTTTTATTTTTCAAAATCATCATCCTTTCAAAATAACAATCCTCCCGCCGACTCATCGCAGCTCGCAGTTCATCGCTTTCGTCATGGCCCATGAGATGCAACGCAGAGTGGATGGTAACACGCAATAACTCGTTCTCAAAGGTCAATCCGAAGTGGCGAGCGTTAAAAGAGATTATGCATCTTGGATCACTCATCACAGACGCAGTCGCATCACAAACCAACGTTCACAGCGTGATCTCTCCAACGAGATATGTCACCGCATTGCCTGACAGGATAACGCGATCTGCTTGCAGTTCGCATAAAATTGTGCCACCGCGACGGGAGAATTGTCGTGCTTCGAGAACGTTTTTCGCCAGCTTGGCCGCCCAGTATGGTGTGAGCTCGCAGTGGGCGGAGCCGGTGACTGGGTCTTCCGGCACGCCGTACTTCGGCGCAAAAAAGCGACTGACGAAGTACGCCTCGTGACCACGGGCCGTGACGATCACGCCGCGACGGTCGAGCTGTTGCAGCAACGACTGATCGGGCGTGACGGCCCGGACAACATCCTCGCTCTCGATGACGGCGAGGCAATCGTCGTCGGAGAGCATTGGCGGGCAGGCGCACGGCTCGGGAACCTGCGCGGGAAAATCCATGCGCAGTAGTTTGCCCTTTCGCGTGACTCTCAACTCGCCGCTGCGGGTCTGGAAAACGATTTCCTCTTTCGCAAAACCGAGGCGCTCGAAAACGACATGCGCAGCTGCCAGCGTTGCATGACCGCAGAGATCGATCCCGATGCGGCGTGAACCAGCGCAAGCCAAAGTTCGCGCCGAAGGACACGAAAAATGCGGTCTCCGACAGGTTGTTTTCCGCCGCGATGGCCTGGAGCGTCACGTCGTCCATCCAGCAAGGCATCGATCAGAAAAAGTCTGATCTTCTTGGCATCACGTTTCGGCGCTCACCATCGGCTGGCGGAGGATGGTTTTCCATTTGGCCGGATCGGCTTTGCGCGTGTCGCTGAGGTAGATTTCGTGATGCTTGCCGGAAAGCTCGCAACCGGCATCGGCGATGAAACGATGCATCCGCTCGATGGCTGGCCCCTCTTCGGAAAACGGGCCGATGTGCATGATCTGGGCGCAACGCCCCTCGGCGAATCGCTCGAAGCGAACGAGGGCGAGCACCGGAAGCGCTTTCTTTTTGCGGACATCCTCGCTTGCCGCCAAAACCATCGCCTCATCGACAAATTCGGGCTGCATGACCATAAGCGCCCACTTCCACTTCGCCTTATCGCCGGAAGAGAAGGTGGACATATCATCGGCCCACCACAATCCTTCGAGCGGCATGACCGCGTAATCGACCTGCAAAGCGCCCTTCTTCACCATGAATTTGATCACGTACGAGAGCGAAAAGAGCGCCTCGACAGCTTCGTGAAACGCGGGCGTGGTTTCGGGATCGCCCTCGCCGTCGATCATGAGAAACCGCATCTCCGGAACATCGACCTGAGCAACCGCTTTCGGCGAAGGATTGCAGAGCTGCTTCCACTCCTTTTTGTAATCGATCTTCTCCATCATCATTCAATTTTTTCAAAATCCGCTATCGCCTGCATCATTTCCGCAAACAACGGATTCCGTGGTTCAAGCTCTTTGCCATCATTGCTGACAACCGGCTTATCGAGTACGACACTTGCATGCGGCACACCAAGATTCTGCGCGATCCTGAAAAATTTGAATCGCGTCTGATCGCATACTTTTTGCAATGCCACGATTCCGGCAATATCCGCTGTTTGATCGGATTCGGAGTGGGCCGCAAACACTTTGTCAGGGAAAGGAAATCCTGAGTCGAACAGGCCGATGATGGTGTCGGTCTCCTTGATGAGCCGGGCAAGTTGCGTCGCGCCATCCATATCGACAGCGTTGTACCGATAGGGATTGTCTCCTATCAACGAACCATTGCTATCGAGCAGATCGGCAAGAAAGGTTTGCAGCAGTATTTCCTTCAGCTCGCCGACGAGGCCGAACGCTCCTCCCGCCAGATCGAGCGCCGCCGAGAAGAGGTAGAGTGTGCCGTTGATTCTCGGGTTGAGCGCCGACATGTATACACTCAACGCGCCGCCGGTGGAGAGGCCGCCGACAGAAATCTCGCTCGCTTTCGCCGCAGCTTTACTAATTGCGAAGCTGACATTCGATTTCCACTCTTCGAGTTCGACCCCCTCCATCCCTTTCGGATCTTTCAGACCGTGGAAGTGCAAGAGGGGCATATAGACGTTATAGCCAAGGCGATGAAAAAAATAGTCGCCTATCGCCGCCATGAAGTATGGTGAATCGGAGAGTCCGTGAACCAGCACGATCGCTTTTTTCGGCGCTTCAGGATGCTCCATGATTCGGGGTTGACACCCGTCGCGCACCGCTTCCGGCGAGAAATAGGTGAAACGTTTGTAATAGTCAAACCACTCGTGATCACGCGCAGGGGTCGATGGTTGATCGCTCATGTTTCTTCTCCCGAAAAATGTTGATAAAACAACAGCTATTCAGGAAAAATATACTGAAAATTTCTCGGAACAATAACGAATCAACCGTACTACGACGACTGCATTTTGTTTTATCGCTGGTTTTGAGGCGAGCGATTCTCTGTTGGAAAGCGCCGCTGCATCCAAGCTTTGGACTTCAGATTGTATATCTCAAAGCCCTTTCCGTCAGGAAGAAATCTGCCGTAGATTTTAACATCCCAGGAGAGATTGCGCGAACGCTTTTCGAAGGCGCAAGGTATGGCGCAAGTCAGGGATTCGACACCGATTCGAGTACGCCTGTTGATCTGAGCGGCAAGGAAGGGGTCGTCGATCCGAACGACCTGAAGCAATACGACCCGCCAGCGCCGAGCCTCCACACCAATCCCCCGCCTCCGCTTGAGTGACATCGACAGGATAATGGTGACGATACCTGAAAATCCGTAACAGCATAAAAATCGAAACGCCCGAAAGCATCAGCGAACTCTCGGGCGTTCGCATTGCAAGCGGACAAAACCCGCGGAGATACTATTTTCGACTTTTCATTGATTTCGGTTGCACAATCCAATTATTCTTTTAGATTTAAGGCCATAACATCGTGGGGTGGAGCAATTGGTAGCTCGTCGGGCTCATAACCCGAAGGTTGCAGGTTCAAGTCCTGTCCCCACCACTAAAGCCGTCCAGCAGTTTCGGGCGGCTTTTTTTATTGGCCAAAGCCCCCTTGGCCACGCCTGCCATGCAAGAATTCCACGCTTTGGGCGTCAAAAAAGAGCACGATCGGCAGATGCCGGATGTGATAAACAACGCTTGCATCCACAATTCGGCAAAAGCTTACTTGCCTCATTGCCGTTTTTTTGGCAGATTTACATTCTAAAACATGCAACCATAATTCTATTCAACCATGTTCCATTTCGATCCATCATATTACCTGTTCGTCATTCCTCCGCTGCTTCTTGGCTTCTGGGCGCAGTTCAAGGTGAAATCGGCATTTAAAAAATATTCGCAAGTGGCGACCCAGAGCGGCGTTACCGGCGCTCAGGCTGCTATCCGCCTGTTGCAGCGCGGCGGGCTTGGCAACGTCAATGTCGAGATGACCAGCGGGATGCTCTCAGACCACTACGATCCGCGCGGCAAAGTGCTGCGGCTCAGCGAGGAGGTCTACAGTCTTCCAAGCATCGCCTCGGTTGGCGTTGCCGCCCATGAGGCTGGTCATGCATTGCAAGACAAGACAGGCTACTCGCCGCTCGCCATCCGCTCGGCGATGGTGCCCGTGGTTTCGCTCGGCAGTTGGCTTGGGCCGATCATCTTCATGGTTGGCCTCGTCATGCACGGCGCTCTCGGCAGCTCGCTTGCCTGGGTGGGGTTGCTGCTTTTTGCTGGCGTGGCCCTGTTCGCCATTGTGACGCTGCCCGTCGAGTTCGACGCCAGCCGCCGCGCCAAGGAGCTTCTGGTTTCACAGGGCATCGTGTCACAGCAAGAGATGAAGGGGGTCAACGCCGTACTTGACGCCGCCGCGCTGACGTACGTAGCCGCCGCCGCGCAGGCGATCATGCAGTTGCTCTACTACGTCACGCTGATGAACCGGCGAGACGACTAGAAAATCAAGGGCGGCTACAGAAGGCAGCCCTTTGTTTGTTCACTCTGTTGTCCACTGCGTCCACAACGTCCATTTCGTTCACTGCAACTCCAGCCCGCGAGCACCTCGCTACCCGATTACTTTAAGCACCTCTTGCCGCATCTGCTGGTACGGAATTGCCCCGGCGGTACGCCATTTGAGCTGGCCACGGACGAAAAGCATAAGCGCGGGAATGCCCTGAACCTGAAATTTGCCCGCCGCTTCAGGCTGCTGATCGATGTTCACTTTCACCACGGTCAGCCGTCCCTTGAACTCGCTGGCAAGCTGTTTGACCGCCGGGGCTACCATTTTGCACGGGCCGCACCAGTCGGCCCAGAAATCGATGAATACGGGAAGTTCGCTGGTTCTGATGAGATCGTCAAGTGATTTGGCCATTGGGGTACCGATTGTTTGTTTGTGATACGCCACCATCATTGCTGACGGTGCATTGCAGTGCCGAAAGCGGGATACACACCTCCGAGACTTGTGCTGTCATAAAAACAGGCGTCTCCGGTTTACCGTTTCATTTCCATCTCCAGATATTGTATCGTTGTCACCAAACGCAGAGCGCACGGCGATTTCAGCCGTCTGGATGCTGAAACTTATAACCGGCAGGCCGGGTTTATCTGGAAAATCACACCATATCCCGTCATCCATCAAGCGCTGGCAGGCGGTCAATGAAACTTCAGTATTATCGTCGATGAACGACATCCTCGAAAAGCCGAGAAAAATTTACGTCACACGCAAAATCGAGTTCAATGCTGCTCACCGTCTCTTCAATCCGGAGCTTTCGGACGAGGAGAACCGGCAGTTTTACGGCAAATGTTCGGGAGAGTTCGGGCACGGCCACAACTATCTGCTTGAAATCACTCTTTCGGGCTTCATCGACCGGAAAACCGGCTATCTGTTCGATCTCAAAGCGCTGAAGCAGATTCTTGAAGAGGAGATCGTCTCGCGGTTCGACCACCGGCATCTCAATCACGAGGTTGGCGAACTCGCGGGCCACGTTCCGACAACGGAGATTCTGGCCGTGATCGTCTGGGAGATTCTCGAATCACGGCTGCAAGCCATTACCAAACAGGGGGTTAGCCTCCATGAAGTCACCATACATGAAACAGGAAAAAACAGTGTCACCTACCTTGGAGAATAACCGTATCCGGCAGTCTCTCGTCTCATGCGATCTTGACGAGTGTTTCGAAGAATCGCAGGAGCGTGAAGAGGAGGCGCTCGGATCGATGGCCGATGCCGTATACACGATTCTGAAAGGAATCGGCGAGGATCCGGAACGCGAAGGGTTGCTGCTGACCCCCGAGCGGGTCGCCAAATCGTTGCGTTTTCTGACCAAGGGATACCGGCAGGATCCAGAGCAGTTGCTCAAACAGGCGGTTTTCACCGAGTCGTACGATGAGATGGTGCTGGTCAAGGATATAGACATCTACTCGATGTGCGAGCACCACATGCTCCCTTTCTTCGGCAAGGCGCATGTCGCCTACATTCCCGACGGCAAGATCGTCGGCCTGTCGAAAATTCCGAGAGTGGTGGAGGTATTTGCCCGGCGCTTGCAGGTTCAGGAGCGCTTGACGCAGCAGATTCGCGACGCCATCCAGAATGTGCTCAATCCACGCGGCGTGGCCGTGGTGATCGAGGCGACGCACATGTGCATGGTGATGCGCGGCGTTGAGAAACAGAACTCGATCACGACAACTTCAGCCATGTCCGGCGAGTTCATGACAAATCAGTCCACGAGAAGCGAATTCCTGCGCCTGATTCGTTCGCGCTAAATCGACTATTCTCCTCGACGCCATTGCAATCCGGTGCTTCGGGATTCACTCCCAGAGCACCGGAAATACCGACTCACTCAGCCAGCCACTTTTCCAGCATCTCGCGCCCCATCGCGACAGCCCGCTCCAGATGTTCGCGCATCGGCTCGCTCAGCCCGTTGCCAAGCCCGAGGTCGTGCGGCGGTGCACCGATGAGCAGAATCTCCGCCGGTTCCCTGCCATGCAACTTCGCCACGGCGAGCAGCTCGCTCAGCCCCATCTGATGGGCTGACATTTTGCGGTGGATGAACGCGGGCAATTCCTCTTTGCTGTAGCAATAAACTTTCGGCTCGAACTCCACAGGAATGATCGAATCGAACACCATCAGGGCATCGCACGACTCGAAATAATCGAGCAGGTAAAGCCCCTGTGTGCCCCCATCCACGAATTGCACACTCTCCGGCCACGAGCCGGAGGCTTCCAGCGCCCGTACCGCCTCGACGCCGAACCCTTCATCGCCAAAAAGAATATTGCCGAGGCCGACAATGTTGATTTTTTTCAATGCTGCGAAATGCTAAAAGATTATAGGTCGTATAGGACTTACAGGAGTAATACCAACAGCTTCCGAATTTCGTCCGCTTCATCCAGCGCGTCCATCAAGTCCACTTCGTCCACAATTGCACCTTAAATTAAAAGGGCGGCCACGAGAGCCGCCCCTACAACAATTACCCTTCTCATTCACACCGTCGCTTCGTCTTCCACCTTGTGCTTGAAGCCGGTGATGATCGATGAGGTCACGCTGGTGCGATCCACGATGTCGTGGCGAAACACTGCGTAGAGATGCATGATCACGTAGAGTGGAAAGAGCCAGGCGGCCAGATGGTGCGCATAGTGGAGTTGATAACTGCCGCCGAACAGGGGCAGAATCCAGCCGAACGCCGCATCGAGAAAACTGCCTGGACGGTTTTCGGCATACATGGCCAGACCGGTCAGAATCATGAAGGTCGAGCCGCAGAAGATGAAAATGAAGTTCGCCAGCGCGGCAACCGGGTTGTGACCGACATAGTTTGGCTCGTCCTTCCTCAGAAAGAGGTAGGAGGCCACCTGCTCTTTGAACGGCGTCCCCCACCACGCAGGCGACCAGGGCCTGAAACCGCCGAACTTCGCGTAATGGTCGTCCGAAAGCAGGGCGTAATACATCCGGTACAGAAAGTTGCCGATGAACACGAACGCCACGCAGTAATGAACGTAGCGCCACATGACGAAGTTGTGCTGCCAGACCGCTTCTCCGAGCGGCGGATTGATCATCGGAGCGGCAATATAGAGACCGGTAACCAGCAGCGCGACAATGCTGAGCGCATTGACCCAGTGATAGACGCGCACCGGCAGACGCCACACATAGATTTCCTCGATTATCCTTCCCATGTCATTCTCCGTTTAGACGATGGTTACCTTGGTAATTTCGTTGCCGTTCATGTCAAAAACATGTGAAGCGCACGCAAGGCAGGGATCAAAGGAGTGTACCGTCCGCAGGATTTCGAGCGGCTTCGACGGATCGACCATCGGAGTGCCCTTCAACGCCGCTTCGTAAGCACCCGAGTTGCCTCGATTGTCCCTCGGCGAGGCGTTCCAGGTGGAGGGTACCACGATCTGGTACTCGTCGATCTTTTCATCCTTGATCCTGATCCAGTGGCCGAGCGAGCCGCGCGGTGCTTCGGTATAGCCGAAGCCTTTGCACTCTTTCGGCCAGGTCGATGGCTCCCAGCGCTCGCTGTTGAAGGTCTTGTAATCGCCCGCCTTGATGTTGGCCACGAGCTGGTCGTAAAAGTGGCCCATGAATCCGGCGGTCTGCTTGCACTCGATGCCTCGCGCCGCCGTGCGTCCAAGCGTCGAGAAGAGCGCCTCCGGGCCGACCTGGAGCTTTCCGAGCACCGCGCCGACCGTCTCCTTGATCATCGGATCGCCTTTCGCGTAGGCTACCAGCACTCGGGCGAGCGGGCCGACCTCGACCGGATGCTCTTTCCAGCGCGGCGTCTTGAGCCAACTGTACTGCTTGTCGGTATCGAGGAACTCGAATGGCGGCTTGGGGCCGGTATAGTTCGGTTTCGTTTCGCCTTCCCACGGGTGCAGACCCTTGTCGGCACCCTGCGAATAGGTGTACCAGCTATGGCCGACCTCCTCCTTGATCTGCGTCGTGTCACGCGGATCGACATCGATCACCGTGGACAAATCCTTGTTCAGGATGATGCCCCTCGGCCAGAGCAGCGATTTGAAGTCGTTGAGATTGGTTTCCGGGAAGTCGCCGTAGCTCATGAAGTTGCCGAGTCCGCCACCATAGAGCCACTCCTTGTAGAACCCGGCGATGGCGATGAGATCAGGGATGTAAACCTGATCGATGAAGGTCTGCGTCTCGTCGATGATCTTCTTGATCATGTTGAGCCGCTCGATGTTGATCGCCGTGTCGCTGTTCGGATCGATGGCGCAGGCCATGCCGCCAACCAGGTAGTTCGGATGCGGATTCTTGCCACCGAAGACTGTCTGAATCTTGACGATCTCCTTCTGGAAATCGAGCGCTTCGAGGTAGTGAGCCACGGCGATGAGGTTCACCTCAGGTGGCAGCTTGTATGCCGGATGGCCCCAGTAGCCGTTCGAAAAGATGCCGAGCTGGCCGCTCTCGACGAAAGCGACAAGGCGCTTTTGCAAATCCTTGAAATAGCCGACCGACGATTTCGGCCAGGGCGAGATGCTCTGAGCAATGGCCGAAGCCTGCGCGGGATCGGCCTTGAGTGCGCTGACAACATCGACCCAGTCGAGCGCGTGCAGGTGGTAGAAGTGCACGAGGTGATCCTGCGTCTGCTGCGTCGCCGCCATCAGGTTGCGGATGATCCTGGCGTTCGCCGGAATCTCGATGCCAAGCGCATCCTCAACGCAACGCACCGAAGCGAGCGCGTGCACCGTCGTGCAGACGCCGCAGATACGCTCGGCGAAAGCCCACGCGTCACGCGGATCACGCCCTTTGAGAATCACCTCGATGCCGCGCCACATCGTGCCGGTGCTGTACGCCTCCTCGATGACGTTGGCGTCGTTCATCTTCGCCTCTATTCTCAGATGCCCCTCGATGCGGGGAATCGGATCGACAACTATTTTTTTAGCCATGCCTTAAACTCCCTTGGATTACGTTTCTTACTCTTGATCGTGCTGCTTCTTCTTCACCGCGGTGACCGCCGCATGAGCTGCCGCGCCTGCCGCTGCTGCGCCAACCGCCACCATGCCGATCTTGTCGGCAGTCGTATCCGTGCCAAGGAACGACACATCAGCCAGGCGCGTGTAGAATGGGCCATTGTCCCAGAATCCCGGCTCGGAACAGCCGATGCAGGGATGGCCGGAGCCGATCGGGAAACTCGTGCCCTCGTTCCACTGAATCTTCGAGCAGGAGTTGTAGGTCGTCGGCCCTTTGCACCCCATCTTGTAGAGACACCACCCCTTTCGGGTTGACTCTTCGTCGAACCCGCGCACGAACATACCTGCATCGTAGAATGCGCGACGATAACACTTGTCGTGAATCCTCGTGCCATAAAACGCTTTGGGACGCCCCATTCTGTCGAGCTCCGGCAACTTGCCGAAGGTGTGCACGTGGGTGATCACGCCGGTCATCACCTCGGCGATTGGCGGACAGCCCGGCACTTTGACGATGGGCTTGTCCTTGATCACATCGGCGACAGGTTTCGCGCCGGTCGGATTGGGTTTGGCATTCTGCACACAGCCGAATGAAGCGCATGCTCCCCATGCAATGACGGCAGCGGCATCGGCAGCGGTCTCTTTTACAACATTCAGGAAAGAGTCGCCTCCAATCATGCAGTAGACTCCATCATCCTTCGTGGGAATATTCCCCTCGACGGCAAGGATGTACTGACCCTTGTACTCCTTCATGATCTTTCGCCTCACCTCTTCGAGCTGATGACCAGCCGCCGCGCAGAGGGTTTCGTCATAATCGAGGGAGATCATGTTCATCACCATGTCGCCGACAATGGGATGGGAAGAGCGGATGAAGGATTCGGTGCAGCAGGTGCATTCGAGGCCGTGGAGCCAGATCACCGGCGTTCGGGGCTTGGTCTCCATGGCATGGACGACCTTTGGAAGCAGAGAGGGCGCAAGACCGAGGGAGACCGAAGTGAGAGAGCAGAACTTCAGAAAATCTCTCCGGGAAAGGCCACGGGACTGAAATACCTCTGCAAATGTTTGCTTGTCTGGCATGTACACCTCCGTGAATGTTAATATTGGGTCACGGTAGACGGGAAAACAGGGTTCAGCCTGTTGGTTACCTCGATTACCGGCTGAGCGTCATCTTGTTATATTTTGAATATACATAACAATCGTTATTTCCGAAACCATCTACTCAACAGAAATTAATTAACCACATTCATTTAACACAATAAAAAAACCCGGTCAACCTGAAATTCAACCGGGTTTTTTCAGGATCATGCGAGCCTGCTATGTAAAATCCTTCAGTTCAGCAATGCGCCGAAAAGAGCGGATGAATATTTAGCATAGTTGATGAGCGACTGCGGAAATATTCCAAACAAGAGCGTCAAAATCATCAGCACGGCGGTCACGAGTTTCGCGCCCAGGCCCGTATCAATCTCGCTCTCGTCCTGTCGTTCCGATTCGCGCAGATACATGTTGAGGGGAATCAGCATGTAGTAGTAGAGTGAAATAACGCTGGTGAGAATACCGATAAGGGCAAGCCACATGAAGAGATCGCCTTTGCCAAGCAATGCCGTGAATATCATCCATTTGCCGATGAAACCGAATGCCGGGGGAAGTCCTACCAGAGAAATGAGGAATACTGTAAAGGCCGCGCCGACCAGAGGCATCCTTTTTCCAAGCCCCTTGTAATCTTCGATAGTTTCGCTGCCAGTATGGTTGGCGATAAGGATCGTCACGTAGAATGCGCCATAGTTCATCAGCAGATAGGCGCACAGATAGACAAGAACGGACTGCGTGCCGAGCTGGTCCATCGTGATGATGCCGAGCAGCAGATAACCGGCGTGTGCGATGGATGAATACGCGAGCAGACGCTTGACATTTTTCTGCCAGATAGCCACGACGTTACCGTAGATCATCGAGGCGGCGGAAACAAGCATCAGAATCGAGAGCCAGTCGATCTGAAGCGGGCTGACGTTCATATCCATGCCGTGATGAGGCACCGCGACAAAGAAAAAGCGCATCAGCATGGCGAAACCGGCAGCCTTTGAGCCAACCGAAAGATAGGCGGTCACGGGAGTGGGAGCACCTTCGTAGACGTCGGGACTCCAGAAGTGAAACGGCACAGCTCCCATCTTGTAGCCGAGACCGGCCATGATGAGCACTACGGCGATGATCATCACGAGAGGATCGTATTGATGCATGGTCAGCACCATGGCCATACGGGTCAGATTGGTCTGGGCGGTCATGCCGTAAAGCAGCGAAAACCCGTACAGAAGCATGCCTGACGACACCGCTCCGTAAACGAGATACTTCAGGGCCGCTTCCGACGAACGAATTTCGCGTTTCAGGTATCCGGTCATCGCATAGGCCGAAAGGCTGACCAGCTCCATCGCGAGGAACATCATCAAGAGATCGGTCGAGGAGGCCATCATCATCATACCGATAACCATGGCGACCAGAAGCGCATAGTACTCTCCCATGCCGGACTCCTGCTTTTTGAGCGGAGTGTCGATCATGGTGGTCAAGACGGCGAGTATGCCCGAGGCCACGAAAAAGTACTTGAAAAAGATACCAAAGCGATCAAGCGCGTACATGCCGAAAAAGAACTCCGTATCCGGCATCGCCTGCTGCTTGAAGATATAGAACAGGCTGCCGACGAGACCGGCGATGGTGACCATGGCAAGGAACCGTCCGTTCTTCCTCCCCGTGACCAGATCGAGAATGATCAGCACCATGAAGAGCGCTGACAGATAGATTTCAGGGACAAAATATCCGGCGCCACCCTTCAGAATCGAGATGATGCTCTGTATTTCAGCGCCTGATGGCATTTCGAACATATTTCTCCAACGTTTATGCTTTTAAACGGAACACGGGATCAATGCACGGCAGACATGGCAACCGGCGCGAGAACCTGAACAAGTTTGTTGATACTGGTCGTGAGCAGACCCATGACCGGCATCGGATAGATACCGAGCGCGATGACGATAATGCCCAGCGGCACCAGCATGGTCAGCTCGCGAGCGTCGAGGTCGAGCTTTCCTTTCCAGTCATGGAAGTGAATGTGCTCGTGACCATGAGCATCGACTTCGAGTTCGTACAGAGCGTCCGGCTTGCGCTTGCCGAGGAACATCCTCTGTAACGACCAGAGCAGGTAAGCCGCACCGAAAACGATTCCGAGCACCGAAACGATGGCGATTGGCCTGGTGATAGGCTCTCTGAACGCGCCGACGAAAACCAAAGCCTCGGAGATGAAGCCACTGAGGCCGGGAAGACCAAGCGAAGCGAACCATGCAACGGTCACGACACCGGCATAGACCGGCATATAGGAAGCCAGACCGCCGAACTTGTCGATCTGACGGGAGTGCGCACGGTCATAGATGACGCCAACCAGAAGGAAAAGCATGGCGGTGATGGTGCCGTGGTTGAACATCTGGTAGAGCGCGCCAAGCATACCTTCGCTGTTGCCAGCGGCAAGACCGAGCAGAACGTAACCCATGTGGCTGATTGAAGAGTAAGCGACCATCTTCTTGAGATCCTGCTGGGCAAGAGCGCAAAACGCGCCGTAGATAATATTGATCGCGCCGAACACGCCGATCACATACATACCGGCCTGAAACACTTCAGGGAAAAGAGGGAAGTTGATCCTCATCATGCCGTAAGTACCGAGCTTCAGAAGCACGCCGGCCAGAATGACCGAGATCGGAGTCGGCGCTTCGACGTGCGCGTCAGGCAGCCAGGTGTGGAAGGGGAACATCGGAACCTTGATGGCAAAACCGACAAAGAGCACAATAAATGCGACATATCTCCAGGTAACGCTGTCTGGGCCGAGAATCGCGCCCTTGATATAGTTGGCCTGATCAGCCATCGCGACGAGGTTGAAAGTGTGCTGGCCGGTGAGCGGATCGATGACACTGAAGTAGAGACCGATCATGACGAGCAGCATGAAAACCGAACCGAACAGCGTATAGAGGAAGAACTTGATTGCGGCGTATTCCCTGTTCGGACCACCCCAGATACCGATAAGGAAGTACATCGGCAGCAGCATGAGTTCCCAGAACACATAGAAGAGGAAGAAGTCGAGCGCCACGAAGCAGCCCATCATGGCTGTGGCAAGCAGGTTGTAGAGAATGAAGTAGCCCTTGACCTGCTTCTGGATCGGCCAGCTCGACAGAATGCCGATGATCGAAATCAGCGCGGTCAGGAGCACCATCGTGATCGAAATGCCGTCAACGCCGAGGAAGTACTCGATGCGCAACGGGCCGAACGTGCCGAGATCAAGCGTGATCCAGGGAATCCGTTCGATCAACTGGAAAGAGCCGACTGGCGATCCGCCGGGTGCGGCTACGATGCCCGCCATGGTCGGGTCGTAATGGCGCCAGATGAGGACGGCCAGCACGCCCTGGGCCAGTGCGGCCACGAGCGAGACGATCCTGATGATCTGTTTCTGCGACGCGGGCACGGCCAAAATAACGAGTCCGGCAATGATCGGCAGAAATACAATTAAGCTCAGCATGTTCAGTACCTGTTATGTTCGGAGATAAATTAAATCGTTCGGTTATTTCACGAGTTGAAAAATGTGGACCATGTAAACGCCCAGGTAGGCAAGTACTGCCACGAGCACCATGACAAGATAGGTCTGCACCTTGCCAGTCTGAACCTTCCTCAGGACAGCGCCGGTTGTCTGGACCGTAAAGGCCGTGAAGTTGACCAGGCCGTCCACGACATATTTGTCGAACCCACCGTTGACGAAGGCGAACTTTCTGAAGATGGTCGCGATGCCATTGACGATGCCATCGATGATGTTGGCGTCGAACCAGGCGAGAATCTTCGCGATCAGCATCGAACCCTTTATGACGGTCGCGTCGTAAATCTCGTCCCAGTACCACTTGTTGAACGAGTAGAGGTAGAGTGGACGAATGTTCTGCGCGGTCTTGTCGGGATCGATGATCCTGAAGACATAGACGATGAAGGCCATGCCGATACCGACGAGCAGCATCACCGACGAGAGCTTGATGGCGTTCCAGTGGTTGGAGTGCGTCATGTGCGCGATTTCGGCCTGGCGAGGATCGGCATAGACCGGCCCCCCGTGACCTTCAGCCTCGCCCGAGGCGGCAGTTTCGACATGCTGTGTGTCGGTGTGCGCTTCTGCAAAAAGCTTGCCAGCTTCGGGAGCATGCAGATTCGCCCCTTCATGCGCAGCCCCGGTCGAAGCGACAACCGTCGCCGGAGTCTGCACCAGGTGCATGAACCAGCCCTTGCCGCCATCGAGCGGATCGGGCGAGAAGACGATAAAGACCGAAAGCGTCGCGAGAAGAACCAGCGGGAACCTCATGTTCCACGGCACCTCGTGCACCTCGTGGTGTCCATGATCGTCGTGGCCGTGATCGTCATGACCATGCGCGGCATGAGCGTCATGACCGTGCTCCTCGGCAGGCTTGAGGTGCGTGCGGCTCTCGCCGAAGAAGACCAGCCAGACCTGGCGACCCATGTAGAAAGCGGTCATGACCGCGGCAGCGAAACCGAGTACCGGGACGATATAATAAATGCCGCCGCCTTCGACCTGCGCGAAACCGAGCGCTCCAGCCAGAATGGCGTCCTTCGAAAGAAAGCCGCTGGTGAGCGGAAGACCGGCAAGCGCGAGCGTTGCGATGCTGAAGGTGACGAATGTCCAGGGCATCTTCTTGTAGAGTCCGCCCATCCAGCGCATATCCTGCTCGTGGTGCATGGCGTGAATGATCGCGCCGGAACCAAGGAAGAGACAAGCCTTGAAGAATGCGTGGGTCAGGAGGTGGAAGAGCGCGGCGGAGTAGGAACCGACGCCCATGCCGAGGACCATGTAGCCAAGCTGCGAAACGGTCGAGTAAGCGAGCACGCGCTTGATGTCGTGCTGCGTGATGGCGATGGTCGCGGAC
>JAAXXD010000103.1 GCA_013334655.1 Chlorobaculum sp.
TCCGGCGAGATAGACGAGGTCTGCGTCGGGAAGTTTCTCATCGTGCAGCGGGCTGAAGAAGCGTATTTCGCCGTATCGACTCAGCGCCTCTATGTTGGCGTGGTAGATGAAGTTGAAGGCTTCGTCCTGCGCGACGGCGATCACCTTGCCCGTCGTTCGCACCCTCGTTTGATCCGCTTCGGCTTCAGGCAGCTCGATCTTCGCCATTTCGAGGAGGCGATCGATATTCACCGTTTTTTCGATGTGGTCGGCCATCGCGTCGATGATGCCTTGCCGGTCATACTCCGCCGAGGTGTTGAGGCCGAGGTGGCGCTCGTCGATGGTGATGGCGCTGTTGCGCGGCAGGTAGCCGAGCGGCTCGACGCCAACGTCCTTCGCGGCGGCTTCGAGGTAGCTGTAGTGCGACGCGCTGCCGACGCGGTTGAAGATCACTCCCGCGACGTTCACCGACGGATCGAAGTGCTTGAAGCCATACAAAATCGGCGCGGCGGAGTAGGCCATCTTCGAGCCGTCGATCACCATGATGACCGGCAGCCCAAGCAGGGCGGAGATTTCAGCGCTGCTGCCGTCCGATTTTTCGGCCCCGTCAAAAAGGCCCATCACCCCTTCGACCACCGAAATCTCCGCCGTCGAGGCGTGGCGGGCGAAGAGCGAACGGACGTGCGGCTTCGAAGCCATGAAGGTGTCGAGATTGAGGCCAGGCCGCGACGTATTTCCGGTCGAGGCGGCCATCGCGTGGAGCATCGTGTCGAGGTAGTCCGGGCCGCACTTGAAGGGCTGGACGGTCATGCCGCGCCGAGCGAAGAGGCGCAACAGGCCGAGAGTGATCGTTGTTTTGCCCGAGCCGCTCGACGGCGCGGCGATGAGGAACCCCCGGCTTTGGCGGGTCTCCGCGCTGGCGTTACTCTGCATTGCTCTCGATCAGCTTCTTCATTCCGGCGATCCCTTCGAGGATGCGCGGGCCGGGGCGCAGGTAGAGGCGGTTGTCGAACTTGTCGTACACGCGGTTGCCGCGCACGGCGCTGATGCCCTGCCAGCCGGGGCGCTGCTTCACCACGCCAGCGGCGGGCGTTTCGTTGGCCATGTACATGCAGGCAATGAGGTTGGGATTTTCGCGGATGACCCATTCTGGCGAAACCTCGAAGTACTCCTTCTCGACAGCGTCGCCGATGTTGCGCCCGCCCGCGTAGCCGATCAGGCGCGACACGAAGCTGTTGCGCCCGCCCGTCCAGAGCGGATCGTTCCAGATTTCGAGGTAGATCGACGGCTTGCGAGTCTTCGCGGCAGCCTCCTTGCGATACTCCGCCAGCCCTTTCTCGATAACCAAGGCGAGGCTGTCCGCCTGCCGCACGTGGCCGGTGAGCGCGCCGAGCTTGCGGAGCGTTGCCGGAATTTCTTCGGGATCCTGGCATCGGACATGCTCATGGCGGATGTGCATCTCGTCCATTTTCTTCGCCATCTGCTCATCGGCCAGATCGACATCAAGCACGAGGTCGGGATTCTTCGAGGCGAGCACTTCGAGCGACGGACGACCGAAGGAGCCGACCACCGGCACTTTTTCGGCCTTCTCCGGCCAGTCGCAGGCGCTGGTTCTGCCGACGAGCTGCGGCCCAGCGCCGATGGCGTAGAGCATCTCGGTGAGGCTCGGCGCGAGGCTGACGATGCGCTTCGGCGCTTCGGCGCTGGCTGTCATCGCGTCTGTTTTCGTCGCAGGCGCGGGCTGGCGCGAGCACCCGGCAAGCGCCTGGATGCAGAGGAAAAGCAGGGCGAAGAGCGGCACGGCGCGTTTACTGATCGAGCGAACGGGCATATTTTTGCAGGACAAGGTTATGGGTGAAAGCGAGTTGCATCGAGAGCGCATCGTCGAGCGTGAACCACGCCATTTCGGAGACCTCTTCAGGCTGCTCCTGCAACGCGCCCGATCCGGCTCCGGCGAAGGCAAGCGCCACGGCATGGAAACGATGCTCCGGAAAAATCTCCTCGAACCAGCCGACGAACGCTTCCGGCGCGAAATCAAGGCCGGTTTCTTCTTTGACCTCGCGGCGCACGGCGGTTTCAGCGAGTTCAAAATCCTCGATATGCCCGCCCGGAAGACACCATAACCCGTTGAAGGGACTGACGTTACGTCGCGTCAAGAGGATCGTCCGGCGATCTCCGGCGGGGTGGATGATTGCGGCGACGGTGGCTTTAGGCATGGCTGTGATGGAGGAGTTGACGATTAGATACAGTCACGAAAAATCACCCGCAAGATAGTGCAGAGGGTTTGTCAGGTCAAGAGGTTTTCGCGGGTGGTGAGATTCACAGAAACCTGGAGCGAACAAGGTCACTTAACGCAAGTCGAAGCGATGAAATTGGTTGGGACTGATAGGGTTTGCGAGGTACTTGTCAAGATGCAGTCTCTCGACCACGTTCACGGATTTCTCGTTGAATACCGATCAGCTCTTCTGTCGTGATGCCCAGATCGATACCGGGAACATCCAACGGTGAACCGCTTCGACTCGCTGGTCTCAAGACAAACAACTGACCATCCTTGCGACGAATCATGACCTCGCCTTCCGTTCTGGCCTTTTCCAGCACTGACGACAAGTGTTGCCGCGCTTCCGAGTATGTGTAAGTTTTCATGCGTGAACCTCCAGGACGTTGATGTCCAATTGCCGGGCAGTGTGTTCGAGTCCTTGATCAAGTGTATGCAATGGAGCGCGATACTTCAAAGCACACGCCAGCATATAGGCGTCATAAGCGTAAATTTTTTGTCGAGCAGAAATTTCCAAAGCATGAGACAGGCTGATTTCCACAAACCGTATCGGTATGTGCTCATATGAATCCAACGCGAATTGCGCCTGTTCGTGCGTTATACGATTTCTCTTGAGCATCGCGCTGAATGCGTTACCGATTTCCCAGTGCAGGGATAAAGGCGCAATTAATATTGCGCTGTCAGTGAGCTTCAGAAGCTGTTGCTTGTGTGACTCATTGGTGAGTACAGCAATAACAACTGAGGTATCCATGACAATCATGATTCTCCTTGGGTTGTACAATTGTATTGATAGATAGCATTTTTACTTTGTTTGAGCTAGTAAAAACATTTGACTTAGGGTAATTTCAATACTTGTTTACGGGGCCAAGAGAGCTTCATTTGCTATGTTTTTCTCGAATTCTGGCAAAGACCTCTTCTCCAGAAATCCATTGCGCCTTGCCTTCTTCGATTTGCGATATCCGGCGTTCTGCCTCATCAGCCCAAAGACGATCAATTTCTGGATCGATAGTTTGGTTGAGGCTTTCATAAAGTTTTTGTATAAGACTCAATCGCAGGTTTGCGGGTAGAGAGAGGGCTTCTTCTATAACTCTATCATGTGCTGTTGGCATGGTGTTGTTGATTTGAAGATTGTCTGATTACTTTAATAGACTAAAGTCCAAGCTGTGCAGTGCAAATGAAGCGCAACATAGTTTGTTTCCGAACTGGCATTGTTAAATGCGGCGTTCAATTTCTAGCCTCAATTGCTTAATGCTCAAAGCAGGACGAGTAATATGAATCATTGCATGGCAGTTTGGACATACAGGAACTAAATCGGTTACTGGGTTTAGCTCATATTCTTTTCCAATTTCTGAAATCGGGACAATGTGGTGTACATGGATATATTTTTTCCCGATTTCACCGTAAGTTTCTTCAAAATCAAATGAACATACTGTACATTTGTAGCCATGATGGGCTAAGCATTTTCCCCTCGCTACAGCGCTCCGTTCGTACTGATTTACGGTTACAGAAATTGAAGCCCCTTCCTTAAATACCTCTTTTGGGTCCACTTCTTCTGGGAGTCGAGTTCCATGAGTTTCATCGGATGCATACCAGCTATTATCAATACGAATTAGTGTTTTATCGGTCAGTCTCGGAGTGAATCCTTTGATTTTTGCCGGCGCTCCTTCTTCTTCTCCTGCCGACATATATTCCATACTGAAAGTTTTAAGTTTGTAACCTTCTTCTTCAATTTGTCGAATATGCTCGCGTGATTGAGGGTACCCAGGCTGTCTCTTTCCCTTACGACTAATTTCCCAGTCCTCGCTCAGAATTAGCGTCATATTTCCATCATCGTATACATCCCAAGCTCCAAAAATAATAAATCTCTCGTCCTCGTTGATAAATGACCAACTCCACGTCCAGTTTTTACAGGTTGCCCCCTGAGATTGTATAAATTGCTTTCTATTCAAGTAGCACCTCCATTTCAAACACTAAAAAGTGTTTATATCGTTTTCTTCTTAAACGCTGAGTTTTTGATTCGTGTCCCTGTAGGACGCACGCAGACACCACGACCAATCACCGCACCAGTAAATCATAAGCAAAATCCTGCAATTCCCCGCGCCAAAAAAGTCAGAGGCAGTCCTGCTCGCATCAGCTTTTCCGCCGAAACCCGACAATCCCAGACAGCAAAAATCATCCTCCAACGCCCTAACGGGATACTTTTACCGTTCGTTCGTCGTTTTTCTGAACGGAGTTACATAAAACCAATCATTATCCGATGAACCTCCATACCAAAACCTGGGTGCAGAAGATGCCGGTGCCGATCGAGAGCGCCTGGGACTTTTTTTCGATGCCGGACAATCTTGCCCGAATCACGCCTCCGGAGATGATGCTCAGGGCCAATCGCGGGAGCACGGGCCGTTCGATTCACGAGGGGATGCACCTGAACTTTGTGCTCTACCCCTTCATGATGATTCCCGTGCGATGGACAACCGAAATCATGCGGGTCTCGAAGCCTGACTTCTTCGAGGATCGCCAGCTTGAAGGGCCGTACGAGCTGTGGCATCATACGCATCGCTTCCGCGCAATCGAAGGCGGAACGGAGATGACCGACATCGTCGAGTACGCGCTGCCGTTCGACATGCTCGGCGAGGTGGTCGAAGCGCTGATCGTCGGGCGGCGGCTCGACGAGGTGTTCGAGTACCGGCGGCGCAAGGTCGCGGAAATTCTTGGCGTCATGGCGTGACGGGGATTGTTTTTCTTGCGAAAATTTGTTATTTACGTGCCGCAAAGATTTGTTCTTTCACATGATTAGCTGGTGCCGGCTTGAAAGCCGGAGAATAGGGAAGTACGTGAGAATCGTACACTGTACCCGCAACTGTACAACGGAAAGCTGCCGATGACAGGCATGGCCTCATGCCTCGAAGTCCGCAGTCGGTACACGTCACTGCCTGGCTCCTCCACGGAGCGGGTGGGAAGGCTGTACCGGTTTTTGACCGTTAAAGTCAGGAGACCTGCCAGTTACTCTTTGCTCAGTGACACGACTACGGGTTAATAGTCAGGCAAAGCGCTTCCGGTAACTCCGACTGTACAGCATCGATTTTTCAATGCCTTCTCTATTTTACGTCAAAGGTGACTCTCGCATTGACGCATTTCAGGCATTGACGATCCGTTCCGCTGTCCACGACAAGCCGGGCCAGTCCTTTTCCTCAACCCCTGTCTGTTGATGTTTCAGTTAATTCAACACAGGACAACACCATGAACAGAAGAACGCTCGCCATTCTCATGGCAGCCATGCTCGCCAGCCCCACGCTCCACGCCGAA